>CAZHWK010000018.1:0-12588 GCA_964536405.1 uncultured Oscillospiraceae bacterium | reverse complement strand
ATTAAATCTCCTAAAAATGACCTCCATGGCTCAATTAAGATTACAACCGCAAAAGCTGCCGATGCCCATGTATCGCTTTTTGCCGGCCTAAGCTTTGCTCTGGGTAGTGGCATAGAGTTGATGCTCAAAAGAAACTCGGAGGTTGAGTTTGCCCGAAATATCCGAGACTACATCGCTGGACATAAGCAGCAGGTGGTTGCGCCGCCCTCCCCCGTCTCGGAAGCCTCCACGCTAAGAGAATGGAAAGCTCTGCTGGACGACGGCATCATCACACAGGCCGAATTTGATGCAAAGAAAAAGCAGTTGCTCGGTCTTTAATCCACTTCCTCCCCGCCCCCGGCGGGCCGGTTAGCATGCACATGCAGTTCAAACATATCAAATAGCACACCGGGGCAAAGGAGCATTGTCTCCTTTGCCCCGTAGCCTAGGGTGGCCCCGATGCGCAGATAGTGCGCACGGGTCACTCTTTCGTTTTTTTTTGCTGTAATTCGGCGAGGCCGAGGTCAACGTCCACGGGCGGCTCGACCTCTCGGCCAAAGCCAACCGTCACCGCCATATTAACTGCCTGACGCAAAAGCGGGACATCCTTGGGCAACGCCAGCAAGGCCAGTCCGGCCGCATCCAAAAGGGGCCTGGCTTCGTGTCCCATATACCGCCGCACAAGCTCCCCCTGCTCTGCCAAAATGGACACCGCCTCACACAGGGCATCAAACCCAGCCCGGCCGGGGGCGGCCACAGCCTTGACCATGGCCACCGCCCCGCCAAACCGCTCCTCCGCTTCAAACATAGCGCTCCCGTTGCAGACCAGACAAAGCTCCCGCCCTTCCAGGGCTACCGTTACCGTCTTCATTACCCGGGGAGGTTTGCGGGCGGCGCCAGCTGTGTCTCCACCCAAGTCTTTGCCGCATCCTCGGTTTCAATGATTTCGGTGATGCGCCAAGCTCCGTTGTTGGCTGCAAAAACGGTAAAGGCCGTGTTTGCAGTACCAAAGGTGATGGAGTTTCCTCTCGTCTGTGCATTGTCGTTACCAATGGCCGCCCGCACCTTGGGATAGTAATATCCCTTAAAGAGCTTTTTCCCGTCTCGCATCAGGACTTTATAGTAGCCAAGACCGCCGTACGGGGGCGTGTCCCCCTTGTTGTAAGTCACCTTCTTCTCCACTGCCGTGGCACCGTAAACTACAGATGCCACATCGTCGAGCATATCGTCGGTTTCCATGGCGATATTCCCGCTTGCAAATTCGCTGACCTGCTCGGTGAGTGCGTCATCAGCAAACAGCTCTCCGGTTGCCAAATTGACGGTCAAATTGGCCGCCACCAGCCGCCCCACCGTCACCATTTTCCCGTATTTAGGCAGGGCGTTTGCGGGTTCTGCGTCCGTTGCCGCAAAGGGGGCAAAACAGGGGTACTTCGCTCCAAACTGTGCCATAAAATATTCCTCCTACAAATTCTTTGATTTTAGGTATTGGTCATAGACCTCTTCTTGTTTCTGGACGGCCTCGTCTATGCCTTTTTCGTTGGCAATTGACATCCACTGCTTTGGGGAAATCCCTCGTTTCGGTGCCCCAAATTCAAGAACAAATCCCACTTCGTTATTCGTTACGTCTTTTGTGTCTCCGCCAACAGTATAAGTGCGGCCGTGCTTAGACCTTTTGTACTTCTTCGCTACCGCCTTCCGATTGTACTCGCCATGCTTCCCATGTGGGTAAACTAAGACATATCTGCGCCTGTCCCTCCCCAGCTTTCTGAATGCCCGGATGGAGTCCCTCAGTGTCCCGGTATCAACTAGGCCTTGCTTAGTGATTTCGGCTTTATGGTGCTCAACAATGACTTCTCCGCCTGCATCAAGCATTTCCGAAGCAACCTCATCCGGCAGTGCGGCCAGCGCATTAAAGCTGAAGGCTAGGTCGCCCAACCCATATGTGATGAACTCAAACATCCTCCAGCCCTCCTGCCCACCGGCATTCAAAGACCAGGTGGGTGCTCCTGGAGGCTTTCTCTCGGCCTTCGACACCGGCATCCTCCACGGATGGCCAGGTAAACCCGGCGTCTCTCAACAGCCGCTTGATGCGCCTTCGGGTGGCGACGTTGTTCGCCGTGACAGGACAAAACAAATGCACCTGGACCAGAGCCAGTTCGTGCTGCGGTTCGTCGTCTCCGTAATCAGCCCCCACAGTGGCGTAGTTAAAGGTGAGGTATGTCTTCTCCTCCCCGGTGTACACCCCGGGTGCCACAGGGATGCCAAGTGGCAACAGCGCCCCGATAATCCGCTCATTTAGGCTCATTTTGCCGCCGACCTCCTCTGCACCTTGACCTCAAGCCAAGCGTGCCGCTCCTCCACATCGTTGACGCTGATGACCTCATAGGGCTTTGGGTCGTCCCCCTTATAGACGGTGCAAACCGTTGTCACCTTGTCGGTGTAGCGCATGGTCAGGGTTGCCGGCTCGGTCACCCCGGCCTGCCGTGCGTCATAGACCTCCCGTCCGTAGGCGTTGACCCACTTGCACCGCCGGGAGCCACCCTCGCCAAACACGTTGACCGTCCCCTCGATGGGGTACCCGTCGGCATCCACGCCGCCCTCCACCGGGGCAAAGACCTGTATGCGGGTTCGCAGCTCCCCCGCTCTCGCACTTTTTGCCATAGCCTTACCTCACAGCAGGTTGACCGAGCAGATATCCAAAAAGGATGCCAGCACCCGGTTGACCTTGCTGTTATCGGTGGATAGGCTTTTGTTGTCGGTCATTTCGGCAAAAAGCACCAGGGCCGCCACGGTCAAATAGGGCCTCTCGTCGGCCTCGGCGGCTGTCAACCCGGTATAGTCAAGCACATACCGTTTGGCAGCCTCCAGATACATATGGTCCAGTACATCGTCCGGGTCTGTCCTGGTGTGTGCCCTGGCGGCTTCCACCGTCAGCTCACTCAGCTTCATGCCCGCACCTCCTTCCAAAGATAGGGGGCGGCTCCCGAAAGGAGCCGCCCGCCGTCATCAGCCTGCCGCCTTCATGGTCAGCACGGCCAGCTTCTGGTGGTCGGTAACCTTGGCGTCAAACTCAAACCAGGACACCACGCCGATGGCGTGCTGGGTGGCATACTTCTCCCGCAAAACCTGGATGGAGATATTCTCCCGGAAGTTGACCGACAGGCCGGAGTAATCGCCGTACAGGACGGCCTTTGCCCCTGCCGCCATAGCAGGCATATTGTCCGACAGGTGGACGGGCTTGCCCAGCAGGCGATAAGGGAACTCGCCCGTCACATCGTCCTGGAGCAGGTAGCGGTTGTTTCCGTCCTTCAGCTTCTTGATTGCGGTGAAGGTAGCGGGGTTCATGGTCCAGCTGGCATTCCCCTGATAGGCCTGCTTCACCTTGGCCTGGAGGTCAATGAGCTCATCGGCGGTGATGGCGGCGGCAGCAGCAGCCGTCAGGCCGGTGGTGGTATTCAGTGCGCCCTGGCAGGCGTTGGCGCCGGTGCCGGTGAGGAGCTGGCCCTCAATCCAGGTTGCAATCTCCTCCGCCATCTGGGTGACGATGAAGTCCACCACCGAGAAGGTGCCGTTGTTCTCTACGCTCTGCCCGATAAGGGTGAGAGCCCCGGCCAAGAAGCCGCCCAGGTCGATGCTGGTAAACTTACCGGCGTCAGCAGTAAGCTCGGTAAACTCGGCCTGGTAGCCCACGGCAATGTCGTGGGTGGTGTTGGCCTTGCCCCACACAGGGACCTTCAGGGTCCCCTTCACGTTGTAGACGGTGGCACCGGACAGGATGGGGCAGCGGTCCTTGACCGCCTTGATGATGCGGTTTGCAATGCTGGTGGGGATGATGGCCCCGTTGTTGGCCATAGTCATGTTCTGCTCCCCGGCCCGCATCTCGGATACCTTGCCCATAACAAAGTCCACGAAAGACTGCTCCTCGGCGGCAGCCCGTTCCTCGGCATCGGTGGGGGCGGGCTTCTTCTCGGCATTCCGGGCCCGCTCCTCCCGCTCCACGGTGGCGTCAATGTCCTTGACCTCCTTCTCGGCGGCGTCGAACTGTGCCACCTCCTCCTCGGTCATGGCCCGCACCTCGGTGTCGGCGGTGCTGACCAGGTCGTTCATGGTGCTCTGGAGCTCCTCTCGGCGCTCCAACAGTGCTTTCAGATTAATCATTTCTTCTCCTCCAATTTCCTATTTTTTAATTGCTTCCACCCGGCTCCGATAAGCCGAATTATCAAAAGACGCAGGGCTGGGCACCTGGGCCTGCTCCTGCGTGATTCGAGGCGCTTCTTCCGTTGTTCGCGTTTCCAGCTCCACCTCAGCTTCCGCTCTGATTTCCACCGATGTGGCCGAGTAGACCGGGGTCTTGCTGACCACCAGAGTAATGTGGTCCAGGTCCAGGCCCTTCACCCTCCGCAAGGGGAGGTCGTCAGCTCTTGGCTCCACCTCGTCCTGCACGTTATACATACCAAAGGACCAGCCCCGGATTTTCCCCTCCTTGGCGAGGGAAATCAGGGTTTCGTCTGTGATAAGTACGTCGGCGTGCAGGCCGATGTTGTCCTCATAGAGCTTGAGGGTTCCCTCGCTGGTGCTGGCATACACGTGGGTCTTGTCGTGGTCCACCGTCACCGTGATGTCCCCCGCACGCTCAATGGCCCGCTCAAAGGCTCTGGGCTCAATCTCCTCCACCACCTTGCCGTGAGGGGTGATAACCGGCCGGCTCTTCTTCTCGGTCACGTTCACATAGCCCGAGATATGGGCCCCGTCGGCTCTGATTTCGATATTCACTCTTCTTCACCTCCTCCCGCTGGCTGATTGAGTGCCTTGGGCTCCATCTTCTGGCTCTGATTGGTGTTTGGGGTGTAAATCATCTTGGTCTCGGGGTCATAGAGCACATCCTGGAGCCCGAGTTTAATCCAGTTCAACCCCAGAGGCTTCATGTCCTCCTCATACCGCACCTCGTCCAACTGCATAAAGTTGGCCTCCAGGGCCACCTTGTACGCCTCGTACCGCTCCTTCAGGTCCCCCTGGAGCAGCTGCTTGGTATCAAAGGCCCAATAAAAAACTCCCTTCTCTTTTTCGAGGAGGAAGTCTTTGTTCAGCGCACATTGGATAGCGGCCATCAGCGGTACGGCCGCCACCTTGGCCAGGGCCGCCGTGTCCTTGGATTTTCCGCCCATCACCTCCGGGGAGATGTGGAATATCTTTGCAAACTCCTCGGCGTTGGTGGTCTTGTTCTCGTTGAGCTGCATCTCCACCGAGGTGTTGGAGCTCTCCTTGAAGTCCACCCCGTTGTTGAGTACTACCACGTTTTCTTCTCCGTTGCTGTAAAGCCTGCTGAAGGCCGCCCGAAGTTTCGTCATGGCATCGTCATCCAACTTTTTTTCGGCCTTGAGGAAGCCTTTTTTGTTCCCTCCCTTTTTGACCAGGTAAAGCTCGTAGCACAGGGATTGGTAGGACACCTCAATCAGCTTGGAGTTCTCTTTGGTGATGGGCATCCCCGTGGCCCCGTCCCTGGTGTTGCGCAGGATTTTCAAAAACTTGCTGGGGTGGTAGGGCTGTCCGTTCACCAAAATGCTAAAGTCCTTCAAAATCGGGTCTGCGTTCATGGCGATGGAAACCCTGGCCTCATCCACGTAGTGCAGGCCCGCGAACTCGCCCCGCTCCTTGCGGATGAAGGCATACCCGCCTTTGCCCAGGTAATAGTCGTGTACAATGGCCCGCCAAAAGTCGTTTGCATTGAGGGTATCACCGGTTTCATCATTGAGTAGCCGCAGTCTCGGGTCCTCCGTGACCTCCTCGGTTTCCCCCTCGCTCTCTCTGTACAGCTTGATGGGGGTTCCCGCCACGACACTGGCAATCAAGTCAATCCCACCGCTGACGGTGGGCACCTGCAAAGCCATTTCCCTCGTGACCTCCCCACCCCCAAGCAGGGCGCTCAAAAGCGCGTCACTAAACTGTGCCGTTCCGGTGTCTGCTCTGATTTCCGGCTTCCCCCTGCGAAAAAGTCCCATATTCCTTCCCTCCTATGTCTGGGCCACGAAATCGTCGCCCCCAAATAGCATGTCCTGCTCAATTAGGTATACTGCATTGATGAGGGACACCACCATATCCACCTTGCCCGCCGACCGTTTTTTGTTGACATACTTGTTCAGGTTGGTGTCCTCGGTACATCTGGCGTTCTGGAAGTTGATTTCCAGCATCAGGTTTTCATCGTATTGCAGCTTTCGGCTTAGTATCTTTTCTTTCAGTAGCTTGGTGGGGCTGTGGAGTACGCTGGAGTGCTGCTTGATGTCCACGCATTCCATGGAACCCTCCTCCAGCTTCTGGACAACAGCCAGAGCGTTCCAGCGGTCATACCCGGCCTGGACGACCTTTACCCCATACTGACTTTCCAGCCCCAGGATAAACCGCTCCACGAAGGGATAGTCGATGACCTCTCCCCCGCAGGCAAAGCACACTCCCTGCCGAATGAGCTTGTCGTAGTCCACCCCCTCCTTTTTGCTCTTGAAGTCCTTCTTTTTGGCCGGGATAAACCCCCATACCTTGGCGTAAAGGGTCTCGCCCTGGACAGTGGCCATAGCCACCGAGGTATTGTCGTCCGACTGGGATAGGTCAATCCCCAGGTACACCTCTCTGCCCCGCCAAAAATCCGGGTCTTCCGCCCTGGCGCACTCTCGCACCTTGGTAATCTCCACATACCCCTCTGTCCCCAGCCCCTTATAGCGGATGTTGTTGTGCTTGCAGAGGTAATTTTCTCGCCTACTCTCATAGAGCACCGCAATCCCCCGCAGTTCCCGCACCGCCCGAAAGATGTTTTCGTTACGGACTGCCACGGGGTTGGACTGATAGATGACCAGGTCGTTGTCCTGCCACTGGTCCTCGGTCAGAAGGCCTTCGTCCGGCTCATAGAGCAGAGAAAACCGCCTCTTGGCCTCCATCAACCCGTCCAGCACCTTTTTGGAGATATCGACCTCGTCAATCATGGCATTGTCGTCATTGGGGTACTGGGTGGAGATGATGATGCCCAGCTTGGACAGCAGGGTGATTTGGGAGGAACGCATGGCCTCGATGGGGTAGGCATCCATGGCCCCCGCCTCGTCAGCCAAAAAGGCGTTTGCCAGCTTTCCGTCCATCTTGTCCCGGCTGTATGCCAGGGGCGTGTACTCGCTGTCGGTGAGCTTGCACCGTATCTCTGAGCGGAGCACCTTAAAAACTCCATCATCAGCCAATGCCGGGGAGGATTTGATAATCTTCCGAATGGCAATTTTCAGCTCACTGGACAGCTTCAGGTCCGGGGCCACCGAGAAGAAGCGGGAAAATTTCGGCTCGGTCAGCATGAGCAACAGGAATATCACCGCACTGTTAAAGGTCTTGAAGTTCTTCCGGGCAATCTCCAACAGGGCGGTTTCGTAGTACCGCCGGCCGTCTGCGGTCTTGGTGCAGAAGACCGCCGTAATGAGCAGCCATGCATAGTCTTCCAGCCCATCATAGAGGGTGCACCCAAGGTCCGGATGCACCATAATTCTCAGTAGCTTGCAGATACGTACATAGGCCTTTTCATCTATGTGCGCTTCGCCGTCCTCTCCATCCACGATGGCCAGCCATTGGGCTGCCTGTAGCTTCACATATCGTGGAGCCTTTGGGTTGTCCCTCTGGATGCACCACCGCGCATATCTTACCGCTGCGCCGGAGCTTATCTTATCCATCGTCCATCAGCTCCAGGAGCGGGTTTTTCTTCTCGGCGGGGGCTTTCGGGATGCTCCGCATGGCCGAGGAGATGGTCATGGCGTTCTCCTTTTCGATGTCAAACCGCTTTTTCTGCGCCGCCTGTATCTGCTTGTCGCAGTCCATGATTTGCTTATACATCTTGGACTTTAAGGTGTAGCGTACCTCCTGGTCCATATCCGCATCTGCCAGGCCATCCAGGTCCTCCTGGATGCTCTCCCTCATGAGCACATACCGGGCGATGTCCGCCTTAAATGTGCAGTAGTCGTTGATGACCGCCTCATACAGGGCATCGTTCTTCCCTACGGCGGCCAACAGGCCACATACCCGTAAAAACTCCTCATGCGCCACCGGGTTATCCCGGACTTCCGTGCTCTCCCGCAGAGGCAGCCCGGTCAGGGCGGCCAGCTCAGCTTCTTTCCTGTTTTTCATTTCGGCTTTTGTGCGGTGCGACTTTCCCTCCTGCTTCGTCACCGCCACCGACTTGCTCGGTCTGCCCATTTCCTCCCTACCCCCTGCTTTCATTTTCATTTTGGGAATAAATTATCTTCCGTGGTGGCTGCGTGGTGTGGAGGCGTTCCCTTTTGGGCTCTATCACCCCCCGGGAGGGATGTCTCACCAGCTCCAGCAGCTCTCCCCTCGGTATCTTGCCTGCCTCTGCGTCTTCGTGGTCGCCCTCACACAGCGTTATCAAGTAATCGTCATCATAGGCCAGCTCTGGCTGCTCCTCTATCGGCACAACGTGGTGCACCTCAAGGCCCTCGTAGGTCAGTTCATTATGAGCTAGGCAGTACACACACAGGTGATGGTCCCTCTCTTTGATGGCCTCTCGCTTCTTTTGCCATCGGTATGAGTTTCGCACAGTCTCCGCCTCTCTAGCTCCGCTCTTCTTCCTGCTTGGCCTCTTAGGGCAGATATACCCAGCTTGGTGTATCCGTCCGCAATACTGACAACTCTTTTTCATTGCCCCAATCCCACCCTCCAGCGTCTACTATGCCGGCTCGCCCAAAAGAAAGAGCCGCCCCGAAGGACGACCCTGTCATGCTTTATAGTCCCGCAGATTACCCGCTGCGGGTGCCAGGAGAAGGAGGTGTCTATCGACTACTCCCACAATACCAATTTACCACATATTTTTTGCCCCAAAGTGCAACGCATCAAAATATTTTCATCTTTTCTGCAATGACTTCGCTCAGGCGGTCTTTGTAGTTGTTCCACGTTCTCCTGCAAGGACCGTTCGGGCTATCCTTCGTCCTCTTGTGCTGGCAATTGAAGTAATCATAATTCCAGTAGGCCTTTATGGGGTCAAACTCCTCGTAAACCCGGTCGCCACGTTCTCCTCGCATAAGTACAGCTGCTTGGTCTATGGCGTGTAGCGTTTCGCTGATAGCCGCAAGTTTTGCGGCCTTTTGGCTTGTGGGGTCTCCAGCTCCGCTCCCGTGTGGCATCCCGCTGATGACATACTGGGTACCATAGAGGATATCCAACCGGTCCTTTTTTAGCCGGTCATAGCTCATCAGGATGCCCTTTACCTGGTAGTACACATCCCGGCCAATCGCACAGCCTTTTCGGTGGTAGTCCCTCACGTAGTTCCCTCCATCCTCCACTTCCTCACCGCCCACGGCTTCCACCAGGGCGGGCGGCGTTCTAAGTAGGCGATGCGCTCCCGCAGGGCCTTGTTCTCGGCCATAGCGTCAAGGTAATTGCCCAGCGTCTTGCGGGCACGGTGCCATTGCTTTTGGCTGCTCATACGTGCTACCTCCAAAATCCGCCAACCCACAGCGGAATCATGATGATTGCCCACCCGATTAGAGTGTAAAGAAAATTATTCACTCCCTCCCTCGGTTTCCCATGCTGGTAAGCTCCAAGGCAAAGGCCAATAACAGCCCACACCGGGATAAAGATTTGCGGCCAATTCATTTTATTTTCCTCCTAATCAGTCCGGCCCTCTGCCGGATGTCCCGCCTGCGCCCTGCGTCTTTTCGCCGGTCCCAGTTTGTCGGGCGGTCTGGTCGCAGAGAAGATACTTCGGCGGGCACCCGGACAGACGAGATGACATCTGTCACTCTGCCCTGCCCTGTTGGGTGGGATGATACTCCCGCCCGGCAGAGGGCCGGACTATAAATTATGGCTGACTATTTGCGTCCTCCCACTCTTGGCAATCGCCATCAGGGCCGGTGAAGTCAGCACACTGGGGACTGTCCCCGTTGCAGCATATGCCCTCGAACGGTGCGTACCATCGGCAAGTGCCACAGGCCTTGTCCATCAGGTGGCCTCCTTGAGTGGAATCGGCAGCGGCATCCAGTGGGTGACAGCCCGCCCAAACAACTCATACCAAGGATATCCCTGAGGGCGTTCCCATCTATTTTCATCCATGCGGAAAGCCTCGCCTACAAATGCACCGTCCGTGACAATCACCCGCGCACCGCAAAGCGGTAATCGCTCATTGACGCTAATCCATGTATCTGGCAACAAGGCCGTCGCCTCCACAAACATATCATCAGTAGCGTTGTGAACATCCGATTTGTTGACCACGAAAGTATATCCATTGCAGATGTACCCCTTCTGGTATCTAAGCACTCTCTTCCCCTCCATCCATCTTCGCCCCGCAGGAGGGGCAGTAGCGATATGGAGCGTACTGATAGATTGCCCCGCAGTTTGAGCAACGGCTCAAATATTCGGCAAAGGTTCCATCAGTCAACTTAAAGTGTTTTGCGACCATCGGGTACTCCTTTTCCCACCGCCCATGCACCACCGGCACTGCGTCGATGGTGGGCTGCTCGTCAACGGCTTGCTGAATGCCGACTGTAAACATTCCGTTTTCAATGCTACCCATTACCCCACGCAGTGGGTAGTGATTTGAAGTGATGTTCACCATCAGTGCGTCTGCATCAATCAGTCTCATGGTCGGCCTCCGTGCAGCTCGGTCCGTAAACCCTCTCCTCATCTTTTGTCCAATAATCGTCGTAATACTCTACACTGTAAATATCCTCGGCGTAGTTTTCATTGACTACCAAAATACGTACCCCGGTGTCAGCAATACGGCTACGAATATCATCGAAACATTCTCCATCAAGCTCCGCGACCATGTTTATTTGTTTGTCATACTCGCACTCAATTATTACCTGGTGCCTAATCTTCACCGTTTCTTCAAATTCAATGGCTCGTTTCATTCAATTTTCCCCTCCGTCAAATCGTCGTTTGGTGTGCTGTGGTGTGCCTCCTCCCAACATTGCCTGCACTGCCACTGATTTTCTCGCAGATATAGGTTCACTAGCTTCCTTCCGCACACTGGACAGGTTCGCTGATGCTTTATGGTCTTGCTTGGGTTAAACAGCTGGCGGAAATATGGCGCAAGAAAATAGTTGTAGGGTTGGTCAAACATCCCCGCCACCTCCCAGCGCCTCGTCCTTGCTGATACGCTCAAACTCAATCACCCAGACCCAGGGGTTGGCCTCCCATCCATAGAGGGGCAGGTCGGCGGACTTGATGGTGCTGTCCCACAGGACGGCAAACGGACCAAAAATATCAAGGTCTTCGCGTACCAGAGAATCCTTTTGGTGCCATATCCCCTCGTCCTTGGTTTCCCCGAAAGTAATATCCTGCAACCGCTCCACCCGCACCCCTGTCACCCGCAGGAATAGCCGTGCGGCCTCCTTGGGCATGTGGATGGAGGGTGACCACTTATACCCAAGTTCCTGGCGCATTTCCTCACTGGTGGGTGTCGCATTCGCCCGGTAAGCATATCTTACACCGTCAATGATGTGTTCAGCGATATATTCGCACCACGTCTCCCGCACCCACAGGATGTCGCCGGGGTGGTAGGGCGGTTTGCGTTCACAAAGGTTCGTTGAGCAGTCCCACTCAAAAACAGCCATCCCGTCCCTTACTTCTCTGAATTTTACACCCGGGACATCAGGCGGCGGGTTCTTCATTGTCCGCCGGGTCGCCGTCTTACGCCCCTCCAGGATGGCCCGCACCATCTCAGTGTTAAACAGAATCGGTTTCATGTGAGCCTCCTTCCTGTGCGGCAAGTGCTGCCTTTGCCTCGGGGTGGGTGAGTTCTGCCCTTCTGGCCTCCGCTTGTTCCGGGTTGTAATGAGCCCCGCAGATGTCAATCAGTGGGCACCCCCAACGCTCCGACTTATAGACAACAGCGTATCGCCCGTTAAATTTCTGGTCTTTCTGTGGCTTCATTTTACCGTCCTGCATCGACTGTTCCACCATCGCCACAAGCGGCAGCTCCACCAGCCGCCCCTCCCGCTTGGCCTGCACCAAGGCGGTCAGTTCGTCCAAGGTGCCGAGGGAGATGTAAGCGGCAATCTGAGCGGTCAACTCCCTGTTGCGGTCAATCTCACCATGTAGTTCTACCTCCCGATTGTGATAATGCTCGGCGGCGTCCATACTGCAGTGCTCGAAGGTATACTCACAGCCGCAGGGACAGTGTACGCTGTACGTACGGTTTTCCTCATATGTAAGCACCGCAGTCTCCTGGTGGCACTTAAAACAGGTAAGCAATAATTTCATGCTCACGCCTCCTTCTGCGGACCACGCCACTCAAAATACGGACACTCCGGGCGCTTATTTGACGCTCTCGCTCCAATATCACGCAGGTGCTCACAGGTTTTCATCATCGCACCGCCGAACTTATAGGACTCAGCATTTTTGCAAAGATAGCAGATACCTCGCATATCCTCCACCGCCGCATCCCGCTCCGCCGTCAGCCTAGTGTTCTCGGCCAGCAACTTTGCACACTGCGATTTTTCAAAGTCGTTTACCTCGTCAATTTGGGCCTCCGTCTGATTCGGCGCAAAACCTACCGCCCAGCTCATAAAATTTTCTCTGCAGCACGTCCCGTCCGGCTGTGCGTCGCAGTATCTTTTTGCTGGGCATTTCTCG
>CAZHWK010000017.1:0-12814 GCA_964536405.1 uncultured Oscillospiraceae bacterium | reverse complement strand
CACGTTCCACAATTTCTTGAAACAAAAACGCAGAGGCGATGCCGGTAATGACCATATTTTTTACAGTATATAGCTGATTTGTTGTCAGTGCAATGTGGGGAGTAATCTGTGCATCTTGGTATCGTGCAAGAAGGGACTTTCGTAAATAATATCCTTCTTTATACATTACGATTGTTTGATCTTTGATGTCATCAAAATCTAGAGATTTAAACTGTGTAACGGGGTTTTTGTTATTGACACAAAAAAGAACCTGCGTCTCCATAATTGGGACAACCGTCAGGTTGCTGCGTTTCGTTGCATTTAAATCATCAATGACCACCAAGGCTGCATCCAGTGTTCCCTGTAACACCATTTGGATGGTTGCAACAGAACCTTGTTCAAAGATATCTGTATAGATATTGGGAAAGGTTTTGTTAAAATCCTGGACAAGTGTAGGGTATAGGACGGAGCCAATCATTGTAGGAATTCCAATGCGGATGTTGTTCTTATTTGCGCCTAAATCACACATTTGCTTTCTCAGTAAATTCGCACTTTCCAGTAGAGAAGTTGCTCTAGTTAAAAGGAAGTTTCCTTCAGCGGTGAGGGAAATGGAACGATTATTGCGATAAAACAGTTGTACGCCAAACTCCTTTTCCAGTTCATGTATTGCATTGGATATTGATGGCTGAGAAATGTGCAGGCTTTCCGCTGCAGCCGTAATATTCATATATCTGCATGCCGCAACAAAGTATTGTAGTTGCATTAGTTTCATTTTTGGTATCCTCCCAATTTATAGAAAAAAGTTGTTTTCGTAATCATAGGATAGCAATTTCTCAGCTGAGTTGCAAATAAATTTTAAAAGTATGCATAGGTGCAGGAAGGAGAATAAATTTTGGAATCTGTCTTCAAACGGCGGCCAGAAGAGGTTGGCATATCACCATCAAAAATTATGCAGATGTTGAATCTTTTTGATCAGAAGATACATTATCCGCATGGATTCATGATTGCAAAAAATAACACATTGATTTCAGAAGGATTTTGGAGTCCGGTTGGCCCAGAAATACCTAAAAACGGCTATTCACTTGGCAAAAGCTTAACTGCAATTGCAATTGGATTTGCAATTGACGAGGGAATTATTTCTTTTGAAACGGAGGTTGTTCCATTCTTTCAGGATGAGCTACCGGAAGACTATGACCTGAGGCTGGAGCATCTGACGGTCCGTAATCTGCTTATGATGGCAGCGAGTTCCGCAGTGGCCAGCACCACATTTGCGGATAAGCCATGCGACCAATGGGTGCGCCACTATTTTTCACTCATCCCACATGCATGGCCGGGAACAGAATTTCATTACGACACCGGCGGTATGTATTTGCTTTCCTGCCTCATTAGCAAGGTCACGGGGAGAAACACATTTTCCTATCTGCAAGAGAAGCTGTTCCGGCCGCTTAATATTACAAAGGGCTGGTGGCTGGAAGACGGAAAGGGAAGAAATGTTGGTGGTTGGGGAATTTTTCTGCCGATTGAAGATGGGCTAAAAATTGCCGAGACTTTGGTAAATGATGGGCGTTGGGACGGAAAACAGGTGATTCCCGAATGGTATGTAAAAGAACTTTCTCAAAGAAAGATTGATACCAAGAACGACCCGCACCTGGGGTGGAGCTATGGATATTCTTATGGGTTCTGGAAAGGCAAGGAGTCTATCTTTTTGGCATTTGGTGCCTTTGGGCAGTTGTGGATTTGTGACCCGGATCGGAAGATTGTGGTGATTGTGAGTGCCGGTTGCTCACACGAAGAGACCAAGGAAATCCTTGAAATTGTGCAGGACACAATTTTGCTTCCGGCACAAGAGGATGCACTCCCCTTTGAAGACGAGACTTTTAAACAATTAGAGTCACGTCTTGCAACGCTTCACCTGCCATATCCTGCGGGTAATGCGATTCCCACATCTGACACAGTTTATGGAACGTATAGACTTGCTCAAAACTCCATGGGATATCAGGAGCTTACCATACATGATTGCGGGTGGGATGTGTTGGAGATTACCTTTGTCTTCGCAGACCGAACCAGCACCATCCAAGCGGGATTTAGAAATTGGATTACACAGGAATCTAACATTGACCCGTTTCCAAATACCACGCATAGTTTTGCCTATGGATGGACGGGAAAAACGCTGCATTTAATTCAGCAACAGTTAAATCAGCCATCCAGCCGGGAATATCACTTTGTGTTTGGCGAACACAGCATTTCTTTTACCCAAGAAGCACACCCAGCTTTGACAAATGCGCAAGCAGAAACCATCTGCGGAGAAATCGCCATTGAGAAAGGTAGTTGTGAGAGATGAACTTAAGTGTAATTTGCATTGTTGTTGCCCTGGCGGTATTAATGTTTCTGGCATTCAACCGAGTTAGTATTTTGGTGGCCACGCTAGTATGCAGCGTGTTGGTGGCAATCGCCAACGGGCTTCCCGTTTTGGAAACCATCAGTACGGCTTACATGGGAAGCTTTGGAAGCTTTGTGTCCAGCTGGCTGCTGGTATTTGCCTTTAGCGCACTGTTTGGCAAAGTTATGGAGGAGTCCGGTGCGGCCAAAGCTTTTGCTCAGTTGATCTGCAAGGGATTTAGCGAACGCTATGCGGTGTACGGCTGTATTTTGGCTACCGGCCTGCTCTGCTATGGCGGCGTCAGTGTTTTTGTCATTGTGTTTGCCGTTTATCCCATCTTTGTGGAGTGTTTTAAGCGGGCAAATATTCCAACTCGTTTGCTGCCTGGTGCCATTGCATTTATGCCGTTCACGGCTGCGTCTGCCTGCTTCCCAGGAGCACCTGCCATTAATAATATTGTGCCTACCCAGTATCTGAATACAACCCTAATGGCGGCCCCAGTCGTCGGTACGATTGCTGGACTGGTTATGTGCGCATTTGCCGTGGTATATCTGGAACGAGAAATAAAGGTTGCCCGAGCAACCAATGAAAACTTTATTCCAAATGCCGCCATGCTGGCGCAGATTGAAAAGGATGCGGCAAGAGGGCGCATTATTACGCCCGCAGACCAGGTTCTATCTGTCATTCCTCTGGTGGGATTGGTCATTCTTGTAAATATTTTGCATGTTACGGTTTGGGTGGCCATGGTAATTGTCACGGTGTTCGTGGTAATTGCATATTGGAAACAAATCAATGACAAGATTTCCGTTATCACCAGTGGGCTGGCTGGCTCTTTCGGAGCAATTATGAATACCTCTGCTGTGGTTGCGTTCGGCAGTGTGGTAAAGGCTACCGATGGTTTCCAAATGATTATCGACAAAATTACAAACATTGGCGGCAACCCGCTGATTTCGCTGGGGCTTTCCACTACGCTGATTTCAGGCGTTACTGGCTCTGGCTCTGGTGGTGTGGGCACAGCGATGGCTGTGTTGTCAGAGCGTTATCTCGGTATGGGCGTAAATCCGGAGATTTTACATAGAGTGGTGTCCGTTGCATCCATTGGACTGGATAGCCTGCCTCACAACAGTGCGGTGGTTACCTTGCTGGCGGTGTGTGGGTTTACCCACAAGGAGGGCTACAAATCCATCTTCATGCTGACAGTGGTGAATTCCCTGATTGCTTTGGCGGTTACAATTGCTGTTGGCGCAATCCTGTATTAACTATTGAAAAATTGGATGGCGGGCATCCCTCTGCCATCCAATTTTTAAAGAAATGGGAGAATTCTAGTGGAAATAAACAAATTACATGCCTCATCGGCGGGTACAGCCGACAAACAGGATGTGCTTGTTACACTTGAACCAACGGACGGTGAGACAGAAATTGTGGTATGCTCCCCAGTCAAAAGGCTGTATGGCGCAGCGATTGTTTCGGCCGTTACGGATATTTTGGAGCAATACCATATTCAGCATTGCCGGGTAGAAATCACAGATCAAAGTGCCCTGGATTTCGTTATACGGGCAAGGGTTGAAACTGCTGTTTGCTGCGCATTGAAGGAGAGCACGGAATTATGAGAAATTTTCTTTTTATTCCGGGAAACAACCCTAAAATGCTTATTAGCGCAGACCTTCTTGGGAGCGATGCAATTGTTATAGACTTGGAAGATGCCGTTGCTCCGGGAGAAAAGGATGCGGCAAGAATTCTTGTCAGAAATTCCATTCGAACGTTGCAGTACCGAACCAAGCTTGGTGTTCGAGTCAATGCCGTTGATACACCACACTGGAAGAATGATTTGCGGGACATTATACCCGCAGGAGTTGACTTTATTGTTCTTCCTAAAACGAATGCAGCAAGTTCTGTTATTGCGTTTTTCAAGGAGCTTCGTTCGGTGGAGAAGGAGTTTTCCTGCCAAAAGAAGGCAAAAGTAATTGCCATGTTGGAAACGGCGGAAGGAATTGAAAATGCTTACCAAATTGCAAAGGCAGACGAGCGGGTCTGCGGACTGTTTTTGGGGGCCGAAGATTTAACTTCCGATTTGCGGGCAGTCCGGACAAAAGGCAGTGCAGAAATTTTTTATAGCCGATCACGCATGGTATGTGCTGCTCGGGCTGCTGGAATTGACGCATACGACACCCCTTTTACTGATGTTGAAGATTTAGATGGCTTGGCATGTGACGCAGAGGTGGCACGAACGCTTGGGTTTACGGGGAAAGCGGCCATTTCGCCCCGCCATATTGAAGTAATCAACAAGGCATTTACGCCTTCCGAGGAAGAATTGATTTATGCACGGGAGGTACTTGATGCGATTGAAGAGGGAAAGCGTTGTGGAAAAGGGGCTGTTTCTCTGCGGGGGAAAATGATTGATGCACCGATTGTTGCCCGGGCTGAGTATATTCTGAATATCGGCAGAATGGTTGAACCATAAGGAGAACAATGAATAAACTTGTAAAAAACCTGAGAAGTGCCATTTTAGATAGCGGCCTGAAAGACGGAATGACAATTTCCTTTCACCACCATCTTCGAAACGGGGATTACGTTCTGAATATGGTGTTGGAAGAGATTGCAAAGCTTGGCATCAAAGACCTTACTGTGAATGCAAGTGCTATCCTTGATGCGCATTTACCGTTGATTCATCATATTAAAAACGGAACCGTGTCCAGACTGGAGACAGCGTATATCGGTTCTGCGGTTGGGAAAGAGCTTTCAAAAGGACTGTTGGCCCATCCGATTGTATTTCGAAGTCACGGTAGTCGCACCTACTGTATTGCAAATGGAACATCTAAAATTCACGTTGCATTTATCGCAGCTTCGGCAGCTGACTGTGAGGGGAATTGTACAGGAAGAGTGGGAAAATCGGCATTTGGCGGTATGGGGTATGCAATGGCTGATGCCCAATATGCAGACTATAAAATCGTCATTACAGATTGTCTTTGTGAAACGGAATTAGAGCATCCTTCCATCTGTGGTGCGGATATCAATGCTGTTGTCGCAGTAGATGCGATTGGAAATCCTGCTGGCATTGTATCCAGTACCATGCAGATTACGAAAAGCCCTACACGCCTCAAGATTGCATCGGATAGCGCAAAAGCAATGAAAATGGCGGGAGTTATAAAGAATGGCTTGAAGTTCCAAACCGGTGCTGGGGGAATTTCTCTTGCAGTAACCCAATATTTACAGGGCATTATGCAGCAAGAACATGTTGCTGGCGATTACTGTTTGGGCGGGATTACGGGCTATATGGTCGAGATGCTTCACCGTGGCTATTTTCGGAGGCTATTGGATGCACAGTGCTTTGACCAAACAGCCATTGAATCCCTGAACAGCGATGCAACCCATTTGGAGATCAGCTGCCAAGCATATGCAAGTCCGGGAAGCGCAAGCAGTTATGTAAATGCGTTAGATGCTGTGATTCTGGGAGCCACGGAAATTGACATGGATTTTAATGTAAACGTGCATACCGATTCTTTCGGACGAATTATGGGTGGTAGTGGAGGTCATTCTGATGCTGCTGCCGGAGCTTGGCTAACAGTTGTCGTAGCACCTCTGCTGCGGGGAAGAATACCAACCATCAAGGAAAAGGTAACCACATGTTCCACGCCCGGAGCGGATATTGATCTTTTCGTTACGGAGTATGGAATTTCAATTAACCCCAGGCGACATGACCTGCAAGCAAAGCTTGGCAGGGGGGGCCTGCGGATTCTTGATATTGACGAGCAGTTTCAAATTGCACGTAAGCTGTGCGGCTCTCCGCAACCTATTCTTCATGGAAATAAGCCGGTTGCGTATGTTTTGGATCGGACGAATACCTTAGTGGATACCATTTATAGCGTCAAAGAAGAGTAGATGTAAGGTTGTTAAAATTAAAAAATTAGGTATCCCGATGACCCTATTTAAAAAAGTGAGCCATATTTCGGGCTTAATGGGTACACAACAAGTGAGATTAAGCTCTGCTGATGAATCAAAAAAACTCTGTAACCAGTTCGGTTACAGAGTTTTTTGTGAGTATGAAAGATAAGCCTCGGCTATGTTCGGAAAAAGTGAGGATAGTGAGGAAAAAAGATACAAAAAAGTACCCTGTCAAAGCAAACGAAGGTTACCGACCACACAACAATAAAAACAGAGAGGTCTTTATCGTAAAAGATGCAGTCGCCCATATTTGCCGTACCCTCCCAACGGGAGCTGCGCCAGTCCTTTTTATCAAACTCCGGCCGCCACAATCAATTCGCTCAGCTTGTTCCGGAAGGCGATATCCTGCTCCGGTTTGCGCTTGGGCGGGCCTTTCAGCCGCCCACCGGCACTGCGTATTTTCTTGGCCGTGTGCCGTTGCAACAGCAGGGCATCCATATTGTCCGAGGTATACTCCATGCCGTCCTGGCTGAGTACCACCGTGCTTCGGGCCAGGCACATGGCCGCAAGGCCATAGTCCTGGGTCACCACGATATCTCCTGGCTGGGCCAGGTTCACCAGTGCAAAATCTACGCTGTCGGTCCCTTTGGAGAAGGTCAAAGTGGTGGTACCATCCTTTTCAAGGATGTGGGAGGTATCACACAGAAGCAGGCACGGAAGATGGTGCTGCTTTGCCAGGGCCACGGCAATATCCACCACGGGGCAGCCGTCCCCATCCACAAGTATTCTCATAAGCCTTGCAGCCTTTCCAAAATTGTTTGATCCGCCGGGCAGAATGCAAAGTTGGGTATCTCCTCCGCTGTAATCCAGCGAATGTCATGGTGTTCCAGCTTTTGGGGCACACCCTGGGCAATGGCGGCATGAAACAAGGTCAGATGGACGGTGAGGTCGGGGTACTTGTGGACCACATCCATAAATACCTCCCCCACCGTCAGCGTGACGGCAAGTTCCTCCCGGCACTCCCGAATCAGGGCCTGGGCTAGGGTTTCGCCTGGCTCTACCTTGCCGCCCACAAACTCCCACAGCAGACCCCGGGCCTTGTGGGACGGACGCTGGCAAATCATAAATTTGTCCTTGTCCCATATGAGGGCGGCCACGACCTCTGTGATGTTAGAATCCATCATATCCACACTCACACAAAAGCTGATAGCAGGCATTTACTTCATCGTCTGTAAACAGCTGGGCATACCGGGCGGCCGTGACCGTGGCCTCCAGGGTCAAGTCCAGTCTGCCCGCCACCTCCAGGGCGGTAAAGCCGTCAGAAATCCGGCCCTTGCGGATGAGCTCCCTGGCCGTTTGCACACCGCCATGGGCGGCCAGCATTTGCAGAAGGCGTGTGGGATTGTAGCCGCACATGCGCTTTGCTTGGGCGCACTTTTCCACCAGCTCTTGATGAAATTTTTCTTCTATATTCATGAAATCCCTCCTGTGGCGTTTGACAAGTACAGTATATACGCTGGGTCCCATAAACTCAATACGCAGACTTGCCGTTGCGGTGCCGATAGGCATTTCGGCCTGAATGTGCTATACTTGTTTTCACAATAGACAGCTCTGGGAAGCCGCTCTATCCATATGGGGCGGGGGGAGAAGAGGGGGGAAGCATGATGGAAAAAGTGCTGGTGATAGGAAGTCCGGGGGCTGGGAAAAGCACATTTGCCCGGGGCCTTCGTGATGCCACAGGGCTGCCCCTTTATTATCTGGACATGCTGTGGCACAAACCGGATAAAACCAACTTGTCCAGAGAAGAATTTGACACAAAGCTAGGGGATATTTTGAAAAAAGACCACTGGATGATAGACGGCAACTATCTGCGTACACTGGAAATGCGGATAAAAGCCTGTGATACCGTTTTTCTGATGGATATTCCGCTGGAAATTTGCCTGCTGGGGGCGGCGGCCCGCATTGGGAAAAGGCGAGAGGATTTGCCCTGGGTGGAGCAGGAATTGGATGAGGAATTCAGACAGTGGATTGTGGACTTTTCCAAAGACCAGCTGCCCCAAATTTATGCTCTGCTGGAAGCCTATGGGCAACAGAAGACGGTCTTCATCTTTCATTCCCGGGCCGAAGCGGATGCCTATATCGGCGCAATACAGAAGAAAGGGCGGGGTGGATAAAATGGAAGATGCCAAGCAGGAGCTGACCGAGGCCAAACGGCAGATTGACTCCACCCTGCACAAGCTGCGGGAAGTGATAAAAACCCTGGAAGCCAAGGAAAATCCGATGCGGTATCAATCCCAAATAACCTTGGCCAAACGGCGTATTAAGGCCTTTGAGATAGCCAATCAATTGATAGAACGAGAGCTGGGGAAGTAGCCCAGGAGGGTCCCCCTTCATTTTTTCCCCAGAAGGTAGTATAATCATTTTATCCGCATTCGAGGACCGACCGGGAGGAATGAAAATGTCACAGATGACCAAACGGGCCTTGGAGGCCTCACTGAAGCATCTGCTGCTGAAAAAACCGCTGGATAAAATCACCATCAGCGACATTGCCGAGGACTGCGGTATCAGCCGCATGACCTTTTACTACCATTTCAAGGACATTTACGACCTGGTGGAGTGGACCTGTGTGGAGGGCGCCCGCAAGGCTCTGGAAGGGAAAAAGACCGGGGACACTTGGCAGGAAGGGTTTTTGCAGATTTTTGAAGCCGTGCTGGACAACAAGCCCTTTATCATGAATGTCTACCGTTCGGTGAGCCGGGAACAGGTGGAACTTTACCTGTATAAGCTGACCTATGACCTGCTCATCGGCGTGGTGGAGGAGCAGTCGGCGGGAATGACTGTCCGGGACGAGGACAAGGCCTTTATTGCGGACTTTTATAAATTTGCCTTTGTAGGCCTGATGCTGGACTGGATTAAGGGGGACATGGCCCAGGACCCCAGGGAGATTATCCGGCGGCTGGATGTGCTGCTGCGGGGTCATTTTGTGGCTGCCCTGAACAGCTATCGCCTGGATGCCCCTCCATCAAGCGGGGGCCAATGAGCAAGGCGACGCCGCACGAAGTTGGCCCCACGGCTTTGCCTTAAATTTTTTACAAAAGCCCCCCTGTGATAAAACTTTTATCACAGGGGGGCTTTTGTCTATCGTATTTCGTTTTCGGCGGGGGTATACTGTGCCCATCAAACAAACAACAGGAGGAATTCAGTATGTATTATGCAAGCGGAAATTATGAAGCCTTTGTCCACCCAAAGAAGCCCCAGGGCGTGGATGGGAAGTCGGCCTACATCATCGGAAGCGGTCTGGCCGCCCTGTCGGCTGCCTGTTTCCTGGTACGGGACGGTCAGATGAAGGGGGAGCGCATTCACATCCTGGAAAAGGAGCCCATCCCCGGCGGTGCCTGCGACGGGTACGAGTACCAAAACCTGGGCTATGTCATGCGGGGCGGCCGGGAGATGGATAACCACTTTGAGTGTATGTGGGATTTGTTCCGCTCCATCCCCTCCATTGAGACCGAAGGGGTCACCGTGCTGGATGAATACTACTGGCTGAACAAGGAGGACCCCAACTATTCCCTCTGCCGGGCCACCGTCAACCGGGGGGAGGATGCCCACACCGACGGAAAGTTTGCCCTTTCTGACCGGGCGGCCATGCAGATTATGTGCCTGTTCTTCACCCCCAACGAGGACTTGCAGGACCGGCCCATCACCGACTTTTTCGATGATGAGGTCTTAAGCTCCAACTTCTGGCTCTATTGGCGCACCATGTTTGCCTTTGAAAACTGGCATTCGGCCCTGGAGATGAAGATTTATATTCAGCGTTATATCCACCACATCGGCGGCCTGCCCGACTTCAGTGCCCTGCGCTTCACCAAGTATAACCAGTATGAGTCCATGATTTTGCCCATGGTAAAGTACCTGGAGGACCACGGGGTGCAGTTCCACTATGGGGTGAAGGTGGTCAATGTGAGCTTTGACTGCACCGGGGAGCACAAGCAGGCCACCGGTATTGAGGTCATTCGGGAGGGGCAGGAGGAGTCCATCGGCCTGACCGAACACGACCTGGTGTTCATCACCAACGGCGGCTGCGTGGAAAATTCCGCCCTTGGGGACCAGAATACCCCCGCCCCCTACAACACCGAGCTGAAGCCGGGCGGCGGCTGGGATATGTGGCGCAAGATTGCGGCCCAGGACCCCTCCTTCGGCCATCCAGACAAGTTCTGCCACGACCCGGAACAGACCAACTGGATGAGTGCCACCGTCACCACCCTGGATCAGCGGATTATTCCTTATATTAAAAATATCTGCAAGCGGGACCCTTTCTCGGGCAAGGTGGTCACGGGGGGCATCGTGTCGGTCAAGGACTCCTCCTGGCTGATGAGCTGGACCATCAACCGCCAGCCCCAGTTCCGCAATCAGCCCAAGGACCAGTGCCTGGTGTGGGTGTACGGCCTGTTTTCCGACAAGGTGGGCGACTATGTGAAAAAGCCCATGCGGGACTGTACCGGCAAGGAGATTTGCATGGAGTGGCTCTATCACATCGGGGTGCCAGAAGGTGAAATTGAGGACATGGCCGCCCACAGTGCCAACACCGTCCCCTGTATGATGCCCTATATCACCGCCTTCTTCATGCCTCGGGCCTACGGCGACCGCCCCGACGTGGTGCCTGAGGGAGCTGTCAATTTTGCCTTCCTGGGCCAGTTTGCCGAAACGAAGCGGGACACCATCTTTACCACCGAATACTCCATCCGCACCGGCATGGAGGCCGTTTATACCCTGCTGGACATTGACCGGGGAGTGCCCGAAGTATGGGGCAGTGTGTACGACGTGCGGGATTTGCTCAACGCCACGGTAAAGCTGCGGGACGGCAAAAAAATTACCGATATGGACTTGGGCTTTAAGGAGAGAATTGCCCTCAAGGAAGTGCTGAAAAAGGTGGAGGGCACCGACCTTGCAAAGCTGCTCCGGGAGTATGAGGTCATTTAATGTAGGGGATCTTCGGGGCAAAAAAGGCATACCTGAGGGGTGCGGACAGGGTAGGATGGGCTGTTTTTTTAAGAATATCTGACAAAATGGGGAAGGGGCTTGTTCCGGCTTGAAGGCGGATGGTATCATGAGGGGCAAAGGGGCATAGGGCCCGAACGGCCAAAGGAGGATTGCCATGCAAGCCCAACAGGAGAACAGGGGGGAGAGAATCCCCGTATACACCTTCCAAATTTCCCCATACAGCCAAACGCTGAGGCCACAGGTGAGGCAAGGGCTGGAAAAGCGAACCGAACTGCTGTCCCGGGCCAAGTGCCCAAAGCTGTGGAAGTATACCGACCGCCTGAACGCCAGGTGGGCTGACGAGAAAACCGTGGAAAAACGCCGGGGCCGATATAGGATATACGGTGTGGTGCTGGTGGGACTGGGCCTATTCCTTCTGGTGCCCGGACTGATGGAGCCGGGGGAGCTGATGGTGCCGCTGGTGGCAGGGGTGCTGGCCACGGCGGGCGGGATGTCCGCCCTGTGGCAAGGCAGAAAAAAGGGGCCTGGCCCTTTTGACAAGGCAGCGGAAAAGCTGCTCAGGCCCCTGGAAACGGCCCCGGAGATGCAGGTCCATTTTACGCAATGGGGGATGGACTTGGGCGGGGAAGAGGAAATCCCCTACCCGGAGTTTACCTGCATCGTGGAAACAGAGGACCTGTTTCAGATTTTCTGGCAGGAGAAGGTTACCCTGCTGCAAAAGGGGGATATGTGCGCCGGCAACGGGAAGGACTTTTCCCTGTTTTTGGATCGGAAGGCCCCGGATGCAGGCAAAGCATGGCTGGGGTGATAAAGGCTATCTTTTCCTGAAAAAAGAAAGCAGCAGGGCCGGGGAAAGGCCCCGGAGGACGTATATTTGGGCCATTGAGCGGCAAACTAGGGGTGTCATTTGAATACAGGAGGAATTACCCATGACAACCAAAGAGCTGCTTTATATGGAAGACACCCTGGGCCACGAGAAGTTTTTGCAGACCAAGTGCTGTGAAGCGGCCTCACAGGTGCAGGATGCCGAGCTGAAAACCATGCTTCAGGAACTGGAAAACAAGCATAAGCAACTGTTGCAGAGCATTTACGGCCTGCTGTAAGGAGGGAAAGACCATGGACGATAAGAATTTGATGGAAAATATTCTGCTGTTGCAGAAGAGTGCCTGCGGCCTGTTCCTCCATGCCAGCGAGGAGGCCAGCACACAGAATGTCCGTAAGGTGTTCCGGGACGCACTGGACCAGGCCCTGTGTATGCAGGCGGAAATCTATGACAAGATGGCCGCCAAGGGCTGGTATCCCACCGAGCAGGCCGAAAAGACTAAAATTGATGCTGTAAAGCAGAAGTTTATGGGAGCGTGATTACGAAGCGTGAAGGCGTCGCCGCAACGTCCGCTTCAAACTAGAATATCCCAAACTTAAATCGCATAAAAAGGTGGGGAGGGCTTCGTGTTCAGAAGCTCTCCCCACCTTTTGAATGGGTTCATTTTCCGTCCGGGCACAAAATTTCTCGCAAATTCGTTGTGGCAAGGGATGCGGGGGCACCTTTATATAGGAAATGGTAGTGGATGT
>CAZHWK010000016.1:0-12975 GCA_964536405.1 uncultured Oscillospiraceae bacterium | reverse complement strand
CCGTTATGACCACTTCGATACCGCTCCATTTATATTGACTGTCGTCAAATGACAGCTTTATAAAGATACCTTATTTTTCTCCGTTTGTCAATCCTTCTGATACTCTTGCGAGAAGAGATATTTTCGATTATAATAGAATAAAGTCATTTCCTTTGCGAGGTAAACCTACATGAAACCCCGTATTCTTCTTTCCGGCTCAGAGGGTAGCCGGGCCAATTATGAAAATGCTGTGCGGCACGCCGATGGGGAGCCACTTTCCCACTACCTCCCCCCTGTTGATGGCTCCTTTGACGCCCTTCTTCTCTGCGGAGGGGACGACATTCATCCCAGACGCTTCCATCAAGCGAATACCGATTCTCATGGAATTGATGAAAAACGGGACGAGGTAGAGTTTTCACTGGTCAAGCTCTACATGGAACTAGGCAAACCCATTCTCGGCATCTGCCGGGGACATCAAGCTTTAAATGTGGCCCTTGGCGGCTCCTTGCTCCAGGATATTGGACACCCGCTGACCCTTTTTCATGCCCGTGGCGACCTGCCCACTGACCGCATTCACCCCGTTTCCATCTGTGAAGAAAGCTTCCTTTACAGATATTACGGTTCCAACTGTTGCGTTAACAGTTCTCACCATCAGGCGGTAGATAAACTAGGGCACGGTCTGCTGGCAGCCGCCTGGTCGGAGAGTGGCCTGGTGGAGGCTTTAGAGCATCGTTCCCTCCCCATCCGTGGTGTCCAGTGGCACCCAGAACGGATGAGTTATGCCATGCGGCGGCCCGATACCGCCGATGGCTGTTTCCTATTCCAGTGGCTCGTGGAAGCCGCACAACAACCACAGTCTGTGAGGTAAATATGGACAAGCTAAAAAAACGGATTTTGGACGAATCTGTCTTGAGCGAAGGCGACATTATTCAAGTGGATATGTTTCTCAACCACTGCCTGGATGTAGATCTGATTGAAGAAATCGGAACCCATCTGGCCAAGCGGTTCAAAGGCGAAAAAGTGACCAAGGTGCTGACTGCCGAAAGCTCCGGCATCCCCATTGCCATTTTTACCGCTAAGGCCCTTGATGTACCGGCTATTTATGCCAAGAAATTTCAAACCGGATACATCGACCCTGAGGTTTACTCCACCGATGTACATTCCTTCTCTCTGGAGAAGTCCTTCACGCTGCGGGTTTCCCGGCGGTATCTGAGCGGGGATGACCGAGTGCTGCTGGTGGATGACATTCTATCCAGCGGTCAGTCCGTACTGGGTTTAATGGACTTGGTTTCCCAATCTGGGGGCGAGGTAGCCGGACTGGGTGTGGCTATTGAGAAGGCTGCCAAGGAAGGTGGCCGGGTGCTGCGTCAGCTTGGCCTGCGTGTAGAAAGTTTGGTGACCGTAGAAGGCATCGAAAATGGCAATATCATTTTTACTGACAGGTAATGCCCATCACTTAAAAATCGGATGTGAACGCTATGCTTTACGGTGCCAGAAACCGCATTGTGGGGCCGGCAGCCTGTGAGGAGATTGCCAAACAAATTGTGGGCAGTCATCTCATCATCTACGAAGGCCTTGGGCATGCCGCCTATGAAGAAGCCCCCGATTTCAACCAACAGGTCTTAGCCTTTCTGTCCCTATGAAAATGCCATGGCCTGCAACCTAATCAAATTTTTTAAAATGTTGCCCTGCAAAAAAGTGATGGAGAACTTTGAAGCTAAAGTTCTCCATCACTTTTTTCTTAGAGCCTTTCTGAACAGCAGCGGCATGCACCGAAGCGCAAGCCTTTTTGCGAGGTAAGCCGATTTTCTACGGCTATCGTTGGTTTATGGCGTTGGGAAATCGGCTCTGTATTTCTTACAGGCTTTTTTATTGGATATCTATTTGGCGAAAAACTTCCCCGATGGGACCGGAAATGACCAGGTCAGCCGAAGCATCCATGGATGTGGGGGCTTTGTTGATCAGCACCAGACGGTTGCCCTCATAGTAATTCACCAATCCCGCCGCAGGATAGACCACCAGCGAGGTCCCCCCGATGATGAGCATGTCGGCCTTACGCAGATGGTGAACGGCCCGGCTTATGGTCTGCTCGTCCAGCCCCTCTTCATACAGCACCACATCCGGCTTTATCACCCCACCGCAGGAACAGCGTGGCACCCCTGTGCTGTTCTTGATGGACTCCACCTCAAAAAACTGACCGCACTTGGTACAGTAGTTTCGCAGAACGCTTCCATGCAGTTCCAGCACTTCCCTGCTCCCCGCTGCCTGGTGCAGGCCATCAATGTTCTGGGTGATGACCGCCTTGAGCTTCCCCTCCTGCTCCAGCTTGGCAAGCCCCAGGTGAGCGTCATTGGGCTTTGCATCCAGGCAAAGCATCTTATCCCGGTAAAAGCGGTAAAACTCTTCCGTTTTGCGGGTAAAGAAGGTATGGCTGAGAATGGTTTCAGGGGGATAGTCATACTGCTGGTGATACAGGCCGTCGGTACTCCGAAAGTCCGGAATACCACTTTCGGTGGAAACTCCCGCCCCGCCAAAAAACACAATATATTGACTCCGATTGATCCACTCCTGTAATGTTTTAACAGCGTTCTCCATAGCAAGTACTTCTCCTTTACAATCCTAGCACCAGGCTTCCGACTTGGTACACCAGCAGGCTAACTACATAGGCCCAGCCCAGCTGCCACAGCACCGAGCGCAGGGTCCACTTCAGACTCTCCATCTCCTTATAAATGGTGGCCACCGCCGCCACACAGGGGACATAGAGCAGAACAAAAATCAGGAACGAATAGGCGGCCAAGGGATTTTGGAAGGTTCCCGCCAAAGCGGCCCGGATGGTACCCGCCGAATCCAGGGTGGAGAAGCCATAAAACAGGCACATGGAGGATACCACCGCCTCCTTGGCCACCAGACCGGTCAGCAAAGCCACTGCCGCCTGCCAGGTTCCAAAGCCCAGGGGGGCAAAAATGGGAGCCAGGAACCCGCCGATATGGCCCAGGATGGAATTGGCACTGTCCTCAGTGAGGGCCAGGCTCATGTCAAAGGATTGCAGGAACCACAGCACCACGCTCATGAACAAAATCAGGGTGCCTGCCTTGACCAAGAACCCTCTCACCTTCTCCCAAACGTGAAGAAGGCAGTTTTTCAGGGTTGGCAGGCGGTAGGGGGGCAATTCCAGCACGAAAGCCGCAGGCTCCCCCTGGAACATGGTCTTTTTCAGAATCACCCCGGACAAAATGGCCCCCAACAGGCCCACCACATAGAGGGAAAAGACCACCACCCCGCTCCACCTCGGGAAGAAGGCCGAAGCAATCAGCCCATACACCGGAAGCCTTGCCGAACAGGACATAAAAGGAGCCAGCATGATGGTCATGCGGCGGTCCTTTTCATTCTCCATGGTGCGGGCCCCCATCACAGCGGGGACGGTACAGCCAAAGCCCATGAGCATGGGAATAAAGGCTTTGCCGCTCAGACCAAAGCGGCGCAGCAAACGGTCCATGATGAAGGCAGCACGGGCCATATAGCCGGTATCCTCCAAAATGGACAGGAAGAAAAAGAGCAGGGCAATTTGCGGCAAGAAGGTCAGCACGCCCCCTACCCCTCCTAAAATGCCGTCTACCACTAAACTCTGGAGCCAGGGCCAAGCCCCCGCCTGCGCCAAAAAGGCCGCTAGCCGCTGGGCAAACCATCCGTTGACCAACATATCCACCCCGTCCGACAAAAAGGAGCCAATGGGGCCAAAGGTAACCGAAAACATGAGCAGCATCATGAGCAAAAAGGCGGGGACAGCCAAATACTTATGGGTCACAATGCTATCTACCTTATCTGACAAGGTTGCCTCTCCCCTGGCCCTGCCCTTGACCACCGAGGAGGCTACCACCTTCTCAATAAACTGATACCGGCTGTCGGCCACCAGCGTTTCCCGGTCCCCCAAATCGTAGGCACTTTCGTACTTTTCAATGCTGCGATTTAAAGCGGTCTGCTCTGCCTGGGTCAGCCCCAGACTTTTGCTCACCAAGTCGTCCCCTTCGATGAGCTTGATGGTAGCCCAGTGGGCCGGAATATTGGCGGCATAGGCCTTGTCGTGGATTAACTCCCCCACCTCATGATGAATTTCGTGGGTAAAATCGTCGTACAAGTCGTCCGGCTCTATGGTAACGCCGATATGCATCTGCTTATGGGCCAGGCGGAGCATTTCCTCCACATTTTCCCCCGTTCTGGCCGTAATCGGAATGACAGGCACTCCAAGAGCATGACTCAGGGCGGGGATATCAAGGGCATCCCCATGCTTTTCCACCTCATCCATAAAGTTGAGGGCGATGACCATGGGCCGTTCCAGTTCCAGAAGCTGAGCCGTTAAGTAGAGATTCCGCTCAATATTGGTGGCATCCACAATGTTGATGATGGCATCGGGCCGCTCCCCCACGATAAAATCCCGGGCCACAATTTCCTCCATAGAGTAAGGGGACAAGGAATAAATGCCGGGCAGGTCCACAATGGTCACAGGGTGCCCGTCCACCGTAGCATACCCTTCCTTCTTTTCCACCGTCACGCCGGGCCAGTTGCCCACGTATTGGTTTGAGCCTGTAAGGGCATTGAAAAGGGTTGTTTTTCCGCAGTTTGGATTACCCACCAGAGCCAGCTTCATCTCTCGGCCATCATGGCTGGCATAGTCGGGGGTACCGCCATGCTCCTTGCTCTCATGCTCGTGGGCGGCCTGCATCCGGCGCAGGGTATCCGCATCAGGAACATGCTGTATCATGCCCTGCTTACTGTGGCTGTGGGGCTTTTGCACCGGACTTTCCCCGGGAGGGCACATGGTAATTTGGGCCGCATCCGCCTTTCGCAAGGAAAGGGAATATCCCCGCAGATTAACCTCCAAAGGGTCCCCGAAGGGGGCAACCTTCTTCACCGTCACCTCGGTACCGGGGGTCAGGCCCATATCCACAAACCGCCGCTTTACAGCCCCTCGCTCATTGCCAACCCTGGCTATAACGCCCGATTGTCCGGGCTGAATGTCTTCCAAGGTATATGCCATACCAAAACTCCTCTGCCTCTCTCATTTGTATGTATCCCCATTATACCGCACGGGTTAGCCACATACAACCACCATTTTAACCAGACCGCATGTTTTGAAATTGGAAAAAGACGGTGCATTGACGAAACCTGTCGAACCGGGTAAAATAGAGAAAAGACCATTCCTCAACTCAGCAAAGGAGTTCTTACATGAAAGCTTTTTTGGTGCGGGCCATCAGCCTGCTTTGCGCCCTGTCCCTCTTGCTGGCCCCCGCTTTGGCGGCCCCCAACGGGGATTTGGACATGGAATTTTACAGCCAGAGCAACAAACGGTATGAAAGCACCCGTGCATCGCTGGTCAATTTGAACCTGGACGGTTCCCCTCTCAAATCCGATGTTCCGGCCGTAATTTGGCAAAGCAGAACTATGATTCCGGTCCGGCTTATCAGCGAAAAAATGGGAGCTACCGTTTCCTGGGTGGATGAAACCGACCAAGTCATTATTCGCAAGGGCCGCACCACCATTGTGCTGACGCTGGGTTCCTCAACCGCTCTGGTCAACGGCCAAGCGGTTAGCCTGTATGATTCCATCCCCGCTACCGTGGGCCGCCTGAACGGCGTAGAACGCACCATGGTACCTCTCCGCTTTGTGTCTGAGCAGCTCGGCTGTACCGTGGAGTGGGAACAGGACAGCTATACCGCTTCCATCCGCACCCCCGGCGAAAAGCCCGGTGTGGTCAGCACCATCCACGCCGATGCCAATGCTCAAACCGTTCTGATTTCCACCGATGTCAAGCCCACCTACAAGGTTCAGGACTTGGGCGATCGGGTTGTTGTGGATCTGCTGGGTCGTCGGGTGGCCTCCGGCTTGCCCGGTGCCAGCCAGGTGGATACCGAGCTCCTTTCCAACGTCCGCTACGCCGAACATGACAGCACTCTCTACCCCGATTATGAGCATACGGTCCGTGTTGTTCTGGACCTCAAGCCAGGCATTACCTACGAAAGAAACGTAAGTATTGAAGCCGTGGACAAAGGGGTCGTCCTGACCACCTATCTGCCCGACCGGGACGAGATTAGCTTTACCCCCTCCACCCCCCTGGACCCTTCCAAAAAGACCATTGTCCTGGACCCGGGTCACGGAGGAAGTGCCAACGGTGCCATGTATGAAGGGGTGGCAGAAAAGACCATCAACCTGGCAGTGGGAAAAAAGCTGGAACGTCTTTTGAAAGAAAAGGGCTACAACGTGGTCATGACCCGCACCGACGACTCCGCAGTTGGCCTTTACCGGCGTGCTGACATTGCAAACGCTGTGAACGCAGATATTTTTGTGTCGGTTCACTCCAATGCCTCTGAAACAAATTTGCAAGCCCAGGGCATTTATACCTACTATCACCCCAGTAGCAAACGTGGGGCCAGACTGGCCACCGCCATTCAAGGGCCTGTGACGCAGGTCACCGGGGCCAAGGACCGGGGCATTATGAGCGCTGATTTCGTTGTCCTGCGTGAAACAAAAATGTCCGCCGTTCTGGTAGAGATGGGCTTCATGTCCACCCATGACGAGCTGATGAAGCTTATTAGCGCTACCTATCAGGACAAACTGGCCGAAGGCATTGCCGAGGGAATTGTCCGATACCTAAACGCCCAATAAAAGAAGCCCTTCAACGGTATGTTGAAGGGCTTTTTTTACATAAGGCCAATAAATTGCCACCAGGGAATAAAGCAGAATAAAATTCCCACGAACACCAGCACAGTGGCCGGAATGCCGAACTTGGTTACATATCCGGACGGAAAATATCCATTGCTCACCCCAATCATCATGGCGACCGAATGGAAGGGCAAAATGGAGTGGAAGGCCACGCTTAAGAAGGCGATGAACATGATGGCACTGGGTGGAAGCACCCCCTGGCACAAAATCATGAAGCCCGGCACCACCACCGAAAGCGTAGTAGTGTTGCTCCCCAAAATCATGTGCATAAGCATGGCCACCCCTATCATGACCAGCACATACCACAGGGAATATTCAGCTGGGAACAGACCTCCCACCTGGGAAAAGACAATGTCCGCCGCTCCACAGGCCTTCATGACCCCCCCAATGGAAAAGGCAGCGGTCAGGAAGATGAGAGTGGTCACATCAATGGACTTAAAATCCTTTGGCCCCAGCACCTTCATGGCAAAGAGAGTAAGGGTGCTGACGGCGGTAATCAAGGTGGAATTGATGTGGTGAATACTGCCGGTCATCCAGAGGGCTACCGTCCCCACAATCACCGCCAGAATGGCCCATTCCCGGCCTGTGAGCGCCCGGGAGCCTTTCCCCTTTCCCGGTTCTTTTAAGGTCAGTTTAACCCCAAACATACTTTTACGGAAAAGGAAAAGGAAGAGAGGCGTAATCAGCAGGCCATAGAGGACGGTTGGCACTGCCATGGCTTTGATCCACTGCCCGTCGGTAATCTCCAGACCGGCAAATCCGACGGTGGCTTTGTTCATGATAATGTCTGCATCCCGGCTGGCCAGATTGACCAGCGCATAAAAGAGAAAGCAGGCAAACATGAGTACACTTTTGGTCTGCTCGGTAGCGGTGGTTTTGGAGAGATAGCTCGAAAAGAGAACCGCTACGATAATGAGCCTCGCCAATGGCTGAGGGATCATGTAAATGGTCATGAGATAGACCACAATGATGGCCACCAGAGTTCTGACCGGGGTACGGGCGAAGCGTAGAAGAACCGGCTCCAACAGCTTGTCCACCAATCCGGAATTGGAAATCCCCTGAGAGAACAGGTAGGTCAGTGTAATAAGCCAAAAATTCTCGGACATGGGAAAGGTAAACACGGTTGCGGCCGGGGCCCCACTACACAACGCGAAGACCGCCAACAAAAAGAGGGATGCCGGTATCTTCTTCACCCAGCCGGTGGTCCACCAGATGATGGTCAGCAGCAGCGAGGCCACCACAGCTCCCTGCCTCAGGTTCATCCCAAGGGGCCGCAGGAATAAAATCAGGGCAGGAAAAACCGCACTTCCCGCCAACTGTAGCCACTGCTTTATCGTTTTGCTAAAATAGGTTTTTTCTGTTATATCATTCAATGGGCTTCTTCCTTACTTCACGTCTCATTTCATATCCGGCCGGGCCGAGGTGGAATTGCGGACCACCAGCTGAACATCCACCACCCGGTCCTCCACCTTCTTCCCTTCCAGAAGGGCCTCCATCATATCCACCGCCCCCTGTCCCAGCAGTTCGGGCTCCTGTCGCACGGAAGTCAGCATGGGACGGGCAATGGTGGCCATGACCGAGTCGTCATAGCCCACCAGGGAAACCTCTTCAGGCACCGAAATATTCTGCTCCCGCAGAGCCTGAAGGATGCCGGATGCCAACGTATCATTGGCACAGACCACAGCATCAAATTCCTTCATGGAGGACAAAATCTCCTTGGCGGCGGCATAGCCGTTTTCATAGCCAAACTCGGTAACCTGTATCATGTCCGGGTCAAAGGGGATACCGGCCTCTTCCAAAGCTTTTCTGTGACCGTCCAGCCGGTCCAGAGAGGAATAGGCCCCTCTGGACGGATGGTTGGTCATGGTTGCCAGCAAGCTATGGCCGTCCTTGGCCGGGGGCCGCCAAAAGCTGGCGAAGAAGGCAATTTTCCTCCGTCCCAGGCGCAGCAAATACTTGGTGGCCAGATATCCCCCCTGGAAGTTATCGTGATAAATGTGGGGCACACCGGGCACCATATTGCGCCGATAGACAATAATCATGGGGAAATCCCGGGGTAGCAGGTCGGTGATAGCCTGGGCCGGGACAGCCGCCGAGGGGCAGTAAAGCAGCCCGCTCAAGCCCGAGGAAACCGCAGTGCGAACCCGATCCAACTCCTGTTCCGGGTCACCGTGGCCATGGCAGGAAAAAATGGTGGTCCGAAAGCCCAATTCATCAGCCTTTGTCAAAATCCCCTCCAACAGCTTGGAGAAAAAGTTGTCGGCACAGTTTGGCAGAATAATGCCCAGGGTTTTTTCCCGCTTGCCCCGAATGCTTCTGGCACTGGGGTTTGGAATGTAGTGCAGCTGGGCGGCGGCCGCCTGTACCCGGCTGGTCATTTCGGCATCCACCTTGTCGTGCCCATTCATAACCCTGGAAACGGTTGAAATGGAAACTCCGGCGGCCTGCGCTACATCGTGAATGGTCACATTTTTTGCCATGGGAACACTCCCTTCGCCCTGTTGGCTCAGTCCTCCAGCTGGAGGCCGGCCCCCACACCGTTCATTACTTCAAAGAAATTTGGGAAGGAAACTGCCGCACACTGGGCATCCTTCACCGCCATTTCGCCCTGGGCAAAAAGACCGGCCACAGCCAGCGACATGGCCACCCGGTGGTCGTCGTGGCTGTCCACCAGTGCCCCAGTGAGGGGCTGTCCGCCATAGACAATCATGGAGTCGTGGGTGGTTTCAATCTTAGCCCCCAGCTTGGTCAATTCCTGCTCCATCACCGCCACACGGTCGGTTTCCTTCACTCGGACATGGGCCAGGCCGGTAAAGGTGGTCTTGCCCTGGTTATAGCAAGCCGCCACCGACAAAGCGGGCAGGGAGTCTGGAATATCGTTGAGGTTGATAGTCAAATCGCTCTTCAGCGGTTTGCCGCCCTTCACGAGAATACGATGACCCTCCACATCCTTGGTAATGTCAGCCCCCATGGCAATCAGATGATCCACAACGGCCTTGTCCCCCTGGGCATCGTGGAAGTCCACCCCGGAAATCACAAGATCAGAATCGGTGCTCACAGCGGCCACCAAGGGGAAGGCCACCCCCGACCAGTCGCTGGGAACGGTGGAGTTGATGGCAGTATAGTGCTGACCACCCTGAATCTTAAAGTGAGTATAGTCCCCCGAGTTTTCGGCCAGCTCCACCCCGTACTTCTTCATCCAGTCAATGGTCATCTGAAGATAGGGCTTCTCCAAAGGCTTCTCAACAAAAATCTCGGTATCCCCCTCGGCCAGAGGTGCGGCCAGCATCAGAGAGGAAATGAACTGGGAACTGAAGCCGGAATAGTGCGCCACCCCGCCCTTCATCTTGCCGCCTACCACAACGGGAGGGGCCTCATGGCCGGGCCGGGTCATAAAGGCGTGACAGCCTACCTCGTTCAAAGCATCTACCAAAGCCTTAACCGGACGACGGCGAATTTGGTGGTCACCGGTAATCACGGCATAGCCGTCGCACAAACCGGCCATTCCCAGCACAAAGCAGGTGGTGGTGCCCGAGTTATCGGTATTAATCACGTCGTTTGGCACCTGAAGTCCGCCCTTGGGGCCGATAACCGTCCAAACGCCAGGTTCCTGAATGACCTCGGCTCCAAAGGCACGGGCAGCATTGGCGGCAGCCAGACAATCGTTAGAGGTCAGAGGATTGTGAACCTCAGACTTTCCTTCACTCATAGTTGCCAGCAAAATGGCCCGGATGGTATGGCTCTTGGAACCGGGCACCATAACCTCACCGTGGAGGGAGGTCTTTTTAGACTTACAAATCATAATGGTCGTCTCCTTATTCTTTGTTTTTCTTTCCTTGCAGCAGCCGCTTCACAGCGGGAATGTTGGAGGCAATCACCAGAATGGTGAGGACCAGCAAAACGATGGTGATGGGGCGGCCAAAGAGGGCGGCCATCATGTTATCCTCCGAGATGGCCAGGGAAACCGCCCGGCGGAAGTTGGAGTCCATCATACCGCCCAACACAATGGCCAGGGTCATGGGAGCCACCGAGTAGCCCCGCTGGCGCATGAAGAAGCCCAGCACGCCGAAGAAGAACATCAGACCCACATCAAACATCCGGTTGTTACAGGCAAAGGCACCGATGACACAAAGCACGGTAACAATGGGAAGCAAAATGTTCTTGGGCACCGAAATAATCTTGCTGATACGGGGAGCCACAAGAAGCCCCAGTAGCAAGAGGAACACACAGCCAATCAGACCACCCGCCACGATGGCGTGGAACATGTCGGGGGAGGTCTTGATGAACATGGGGCCAGGCTGCAAGCCATGGACATAGAAAACAGACAGAATAATGGCGGTTACAGCGTCCCCGGGTACCGCCAGTGCCAGCATGGGGATAAGTGCCCCGCCGATACAGGCGTTGTTGGAGGACTCGCTTGCCACAATGCCTTCCACCGCACCCTCACCGAATGGGCGGGAAGGCTTTTTCACGATGCGCTTGGCCTCACCATAGGCCAGGAAGGAGGCCACGGGGCCCCCTGCCCCAGGCAAGGCCCCTACCACCGTGCCGATGGTGCTGTAATAAAGGGAGTGGAAAACATGCTTCAGCATGTCCTTGGTCTTAATTGCCACCTTGGTAATGCCGGAAACCTGACCATCCAGGTTCCCATCAAAAATAACCGACAGCACCTCGGAGAAGCCAAACAAACCCACCAGGGCGGGAACCGTGCTGATGCCGGCCTGGAGTTCCCGGATGCCAAAGGTCATACGGGGTGTCCCCATCACCGAATCCAGGCCAATCATAGACACTACCAGACCCAGCATGGCGGAAATCAGGCCCTTGGAAAAGCTTTTGGCAGTCAGTGCCCCCACCGTGGTCAAACCGAAGAGGGCCAGCAAAAAGTAGTCCATCGGGGTAAACATCAGAGCTACCGAGGAGATGGGCTTCGCCAGCACCCACAGTGCCACCAGGCCAAACACACTACCCACAAAGGAGTAGACCGTGGCATATTTCAGTGCCTTATAGGCCTCTCCTCGCTTAGCCAAGGGATAGCCGTCCAGAGTGGTCACCACCGAAGAGGGGGCGCCGGGAATATTGATGAGAATGGCCGAAATTGCACCCGAAAACACACCAACTACATACACACCCATCACGGTCGCAAGGGCATCTGACGTGCTCCAGGCATAAGTAATCGACACCAGCAGAGCGGTTGCCATGGAAACCGACAGCCCGGGAATGGATCCCACAAACAGTCCGGCCACAGCGCCCACGAAGACCAGCGCCACAAATCGGATATCCAAAAAATACGAGAATACTTCTATGATACTTGACACTTGTCTTCCCTCCTTAAGGCAGCATAACGTTCAGCAAAATGCCAAACAAAACATAAATAAGGCCCGCAGTTGCCACCGAAAGCAGGGCTACCAGCCACCAGCGACGTTCCCTCAAGAACCAGAACATGGCCACCAGGAACAAGATGGTCGCCGGGGTAAAGGTAATCACAGGCATCAGCAGAAAATAGGCAATGGCAGCCAACACAGTAAACAGGGTGGATTTCCAATCCGTTGGGGTCTTAGGGGCCGAGGCCTCCCCGCTCCCCCGCTGGGCGGCATACTGCTTGCGTCCATCGGCAAACAGGGAGATGGACAGCAGAAACAAAAACACAGAAATCAGCACCGGGAACAGATAGGGGGACATCTCCCAAGACACGGGCAGGCCGGTGTAATGCTTATAGATGGCATAGGCCAGCAGGGCAATGGACAGGACGAAGAACAAAATGCTCTCCTGGATGGTATGGTTGGCAAGCAGGCTCGCCTTCCGTTTTTGCTCCATAACAATCACCTTTTTCACACAATTGGGCTAAAAATGGCAGCCGTCGGCACAAATGGCGCAGAACGGCTGCCGTTTTTAAGATATAATAGCCACGAAATGGCTATTATATCGCACATTTGCGCACGGTGTGCGCAAGTGCTTGGATTGCAAGGCCCTGCCGCCGAAGACGGCAGATGGCCGTATATCATGATTTAAAAATCATGATATATTGATTTTTTATTCGGGCTTGGCAATGCCAAACTGCTCAGGACTCAGCTGAGCGGCACCGGCATCATACAGCATCCAGCTCACCATAGACTCCCACTCACTGAAGAAGTTCATCATATCGTCAGGGGTGGGGTACTTGTCGTACAGAGTTTCCAGACAATTCTTCGCCACATAGTCCTTCCAGCCCTGGGTCTGAACGGCCTCATTGGCGGCCTTGCGCAGAACCTCCACCACCTCGGCGGGCACGTCCTTGCTCAC
>CAZHWK010000015.1:0-13219 GCA_964536405.1 uncultured Oscillospiraceae bacterium | reverse complement strand
ATAGCGGATAAAATGACGGGGTATCATACACCGGTCAACCCTGCCACCATCGGCCAGTATACCGGCCTGACAGACAAGAACGGCATTAAAATTTTTGAGAAAGACATTGTCCGAGCTGAATGGATTGGCAAGAAAACAGCAGAAGTAACCTTTGAGGTAGGAATGTACAGGGCTCACGGGCTATCTCTTATCACATGGGCGAATGACGCATACGGAGCCGAGGTCGTTGGCAACATCCACGACAACCCGGAACTGGTGGGAGGGCAGGATGATACCCGACTGGATTAGCGTCAAGGAGCGGTTGCCGGAGCGTTCCGAGAGAGTGATTGCCTATTCGCCTGTGATGAATGGCACTGAGGCCGAAATCCAGATAAACAGGGGCTTCATGCTACATTTCGAGAGGTCGGACATTACCCACTGGATGCAGTTGCCGAAGCCACCGAAGGAGGAGGCCACCTGATGGACAAGACCTGCGGAACCTGCTGCTGGTATGCACCCTTTGAGGGGGTATGCTGCAACGGGGACAGTCCCCAGTGTGCTGACTTCACCGGCCCGGATGGTACTTGCCGAGCGTGGGAGGACGCAAATAGTCAGCCATAATTTATAAAAGTCCGGTCCTCTGCCGGGTGGGGGTAGCACCCCACCCAACGGAGCAGGGCAGAGTGACAAGTGTCATTCTCGTCTGGCTGGGTGCCCGCCGAAGTATTTTCTCTGCGCCAAGACCGCCCGACAAACTGGAGCCGGTGAAAAGACGTAGGGCGCAGGCGGGACATCCGGCAGAGGGCCGGACATATGAGCGGTTGGTAGAAGGACAGGGAAAAGAAAAACCGCCCCCGAAGGGGCGGATGTGGAAAGACATGCTATGTGTTGCGCTCTGTACCTTCGGGCAACTCTTTTCCGCAGAGAAACCAATCTTTGCAAGTAAGGCCTTCGTCCTGAGGATTTTCTGCCCGAGAAATGAGCTCGGTATAGGTCTTTGGCGGTGGGACAAGCACTGGCTGTCCGGGCTGCCAGTTTGCCGGGGTTACCACGTGATATTTGTCTGTGGTCTGGAGTGCAGTGAGTAGCCGGAGAATTTCGGCGATATTTCTGCCGTTTGTCAGAGGATAGACCAGAATAGCGCGAATTTTCTGATCCGGGTCGATGATGAACACATTGCGTACCGTTTCCTGATTGCTGGCATCGGGCGCAATCATGCCGTATAGCCGGGCAACTTCTCCGGTGCGGTCGGCCACCACAGGAAAGGGGATCTCAATACCGGTGGTAAGGTGAATGGCATATACCCAAGCCAAGTGGGAGGGATTGCTGTCAATGCTCAGGCCGAGCAGTTGGGCGTTTTGGGCCTGGAATTGGGGTTGGGCCTTGGAAAATGCGATAAATTCAGTGGTGCAGACAGGGGTAAAGTCGCCAGGATGGGAGAAAAACACCACCCATTTCCCTTTGTAGTCAGACATGCGCAACGTACCAAAGGTGGTGGTGGCGGTAAAATCCGGTGCCTGCATTCCGATTGTAAGATGATTGTCCATAGGTTCACCTCCTTTACATAGCCTATGCGGAGGGGGACCATTTGCAACTGAAAGAAGGCGAGAAATGATGAAGCAGAATACACAGCAATGCCGGGGATGCCGATATTGGCGGTCTGCATCTTCGTCGGGAGAAACTGGGATTAAGTGTTGCCACTATTTTTTGGATACAGGGAAACTTAGGGGAAAAGATGGCGATGCGTGTTTGTCCAAGGACCTTGCAGCTCACAAGCCAAAACATGAGTGTCGCCTAATAAGTACAGACAAGTCTGCCTATACCGGGGTCAAGTTGGTGCGAGGGCGTAGATACCGTACTGGGGGTGGCAGTACATAATGGCAAAACGCAAAAAAATTGTGACGGCCGGTCGGTGGGTAAGGGCAATCGCTTACACGATGCCAAACAGCACCGGCAACGAAACGGCTCGGCGGCAAAGGTTACGGATATCATCGGCAGCTCGTCAGCGGATGAACCTAAAGACATCGGCCCAAAAGCTGCAAGCAGTCCTTAATGCCAACTTTGGGCCACGGGATATTGTGGTGACACTTAACTATGATGATTTCCACCGGCCAGCTACTAAAGCACTGGCCAACCGAAAGCTCCAGCGATTTTTGGGAAAACTTAGGGAGCGGCGAAAACAGGCCGGTAAGACAGTACGATATATATATGTTACCGAGCAAATGACAGCAGAGTCCGGGCACGTGCATCACCATATTGTACTCAACGCTGCTGGGCAGGACCTATCCGCAATCAAGGAGCTGTGGTCTTATGGCACGGACATTGAGGTGCAGTATGTCCGTGATTGGGGGCTTGGTATGGAGGCTCTGGCACAATATCTAACCAAAGAGCCGAGGTTGTGTGGCCAGCCGAAAGTTGGGGAGAGGACATGGACACCATCCCTTGGCCTACAAAAACCTGTGCCGGAATCGGATTACCTTAAAGACGGAGATACCATCCAAGAGCCGTTCGGGGCTATCATTTTAAAAAGGGAGGAGAAAAAGACGGCGTGGGGGGACTACTTATATTTAGAGTATTGGCTCCCACAAGATGGGGCTCCGGATGATTGGGAGCCTTCCAGAAATGAATAGCCCGTGCGTCTTTTATCGGGCTTGGGGCTAAGTATATCTTCCAACCGCAAGGAGGTAAAAGCATTGCAAATGCAAGGAAAATATGGTACACTAGTCACAAAGGACGGGAAAGTGATTTGCCCATCCTGTGGCAGGCCCACCCAGTACCGGGTGCGACCGGACACCGAGGCCAAAAACTGGCCCATCTGGTGCAAGAACTGCCGAAAAGAAAACGTCGTGAATATTTGCGAGAGCCTGAGCCAGTGTCGAGTAGACCAGCGCCTGAGCCAATGATGACCCGAATGTCGGGTGTCATGGCTCAGGCGCTTTTTGTTTTGCCTGGAGGTGATAGCCCACGGCCTTAAAGCCGCCAAAGCCGTGTAAAAAGCCCGGTTGCTATGCATTGACCCGGGAGGGCTGGTGCCCTGCCCACAAGCCAAAGGCCCCAAAGCGGGGCAAGAGTGCCGAGTGGCACGGCTGGTACAGCCTGCCTATCTGGACCAAGGACCTGCGGCCGTGGCAACTGCTCCGGGAACCGTTTTGCCGTGAGTGTGCAAAGCGTGGGGACCGGACACCAGCCACCGAGGTGGACCACGTCAAGGACCACAAGGGCGACTGGGCCCTGTTTACCGACCGGGGCAATCTGCAATCCCTTTGTCACCGTTGCCATTCGGCAAAAACGATGCGGGAAATGCAAAAAAATCGGCGGAAAAAATAAGCCAGATATCAGCCGGATGGCGGAGTGCTTGGGCACGGGCGGGCGTGGGCGTACACGCTTGGGCATGTGAACCCGGAAACTCTTCGAGTTTCCGACCACCCACCCGGGGTTGGAAAGTTTTGGAAGAAGGGTCGTAAGACCACAAGGCCTCCTTCGTGTGGGATTTTCTCCCCACCGGGAAAATGGCGGCCGAGAACAGCGGTTGGGAGAGGCATCAGAGCGAGATGGCAAGGGAGGAAAAGGCGAATATGCCCGGGCAGAAAAAGGCAGATATGCCGGGGTAGAAAAAGGCGAATGTGCCGGGGTAGAAAAAGGCGAATGTGCCGGGGAAGGAGAGGGCAGGGATGCCGGGGAAGAGAATGCCGCTGGCGGTGCTGGAGGCAAATGGGAAAAAGCATTTAAGCCGTGCAGAAAAAGCGGATAGAGTGGCCCGGGAGGTTGCTATCACCAAGCCCAAGAAAATAAGCCCTCCACGGTGGCTCCCCGAGTGGCTGAAGGGGGACTTCCGTAAGCTGGCCAAGGAGCTGTTGGAGGCGAATATGGGGGCGGCGGGTCTTGACCGGGACACCATCGGGCGGTATCTGGTGGCCCAGCGGCAGTATACGGCGGCATCCCTGCGGGTCAGCGACGCCCTTGACGCCGGGGACGTGGAAGCTGTGGCGGCCTGGGGGAAGGAGCAGGAGCGTTGCTTCAAGCAGTGCCGGTCCTGTGCGGTGGATATGGGTATGACCATTACCGCCCGGTGCAGGCTGGTGATGCCCGAGGGGGCGAACAAAGCGGAGGAAAGCCCCTTTGAGCGGATGATGCGGGAACGGGAGGAGCGACAGCGCCGTGCCTGAGATGATTTGGCTGACCCCCTTTTTGAAGGTGGCCGTGCCCGATGATGGGTCAGAGCTGCGGTACAGTGAGGATGCCGTCCAGGACGTGCTGGACTTTATCGGCCTGCTGCCCTTTGGCCAGAACGAGTGGGCGGGCAAGCCCTTTGAACTGCTCCCCTGGGAGATAACGGCCATCCGGGAGTTTTACGGGGTCCAGGTCAAGGACGACGATGAGCAGTGGGTACGCTACCGCCGGTTTTTGTACGACGAAATCCCCAAGAAAAACGGCAAGAGTGAGTTGGCGGCTGCCCTGGGCCTGTACCACCTGCTGTGGGACGGGGAGCAAAGACCCAATGTGGGGGTCTTTGCCGCCGATAAAAATAACGCCGACATCATCTACCAGGCGGCCAAGTACATGGTGGAACACTCCAGCCTGGGTCAGCCCGAGCATGACCCCATCGCCTGGGCACGGGACAGCCGGAGGGAAATCCACACTAAATTTGGCGGGGTGCTGAAGGTCTACTCAGCCGATGCCGAAAGCAAGCACGGGTACTCCTTTTCGGCCATTATTTTGGACGAGCTGCACGCCCAGAAAAGCCGCAGGCTGTGGGACATATTGACCGCCGGGTCCAACGCCGGTCGGCGGCAGCAGGCCGTGCTGGTGCTGACCACCGCCGGGGACGACCCCGACCGCAACAGCATCGGGTGGGAGGTCCACGAAAAGTGCCGCCGCATCCTGGCCTGGAGGAAGGGGGAGCCCGAGCGGGAGCTGGACGAGGACGACCCCAAATGGCTGCCCATTATGTACGGCATCTCGGCCCTCACCGGGGATGACCCGGAGAGGATTGCCGAGTTAGACATCTACGATGAAAAGCTGTGGTATGCCTGCAATCCGGGCTTGGGCCACAATCTGCGGATAAGGGATTTTAGGGACGATGCCCGGGCGGCGAGGCAGAGCGAGGCGGCCGAGCGGCTCTTTCGGTGGCTGCGGCTCAATCAGTGGATTGCCACCAAGGCGGTGGGCTGGGTCCCCCTCACCATCTACGACAGGACCCAATACCCCTATGAAAAGACTGAGGGGAAGAAGGGGGTCACCAAGGCCCAGCGCATGGCCCTGCGGGAGAGCCTGAAAGGGAAGAAATGCTATGGAGGGCTGGACTTATCGGCCACCACCGACCTGACCGCCTTTGTGCTGGTCTTTCCGCCCCAGGAGGGGCTTGACACCTGGGTGGCCCTCTTTTGGGCCTGGGTGCCCATGGAGGGGCTGGCCGAGCGGGAACAGCGGGACCATGTACCCTATGGGGACTGGATACGGGCGGGATTTTTGGCGGGATGTCCGGGGGATATCATTGACTATGACATGGTCAAGCAGGCCATTTGGGCGGCGGCCGAGGCCTACGACATCCAGACCTTGGGCACAGACCCCTATCTGTCCCGCACCCTGACCCAGGACCTGATGAACGGCGGCCCGGAGGGGAAGCGGCCCAAGTTGGAGGTCATTGAGTTTGGCCAGGGGATTATGTCCATGTCGCCCCCCACCAAGGAACTGGAGCGGATGCTCCGCAAAGGAGAAATGCTCCACGAGCATAACACCTGCGCCCGCAACTGCTTTGGCAATGTCAGAGCCTATGCGGACGCAAATGAAAATATCAAGCTGCTCAAAAATAAGAGCATTGGCCGCATTGATATCACGGTGGCCTGGGTGATTGCCCTGGGGACGGCCATTTTGAAGATGGCGAGCGGACCGGGGTATGACACCAAAACGCTGAGAGAGGACTGGGGGCTTTAAATTTGGATAAATGGAAAAAGGCGAGGGCGGTGCTTGTCACCTATTTGGATGACCTGCTGACGCTGGGGGCCGGTGGCTGCTTTGTGGCCGGGGCCTGGGAGGCCTGGGGCCGCCCGGCCGGACTGGCGGTGGCGGGGGCCTGCCTGCTTGGGTATGCCCTTGTGGTGGCCAGGGCAAAAGGAGGGGTGCGCCCATGATGCTGGACAGGGCCGTGAGGGTCCATAACGTGGCCGAGATGCGGGAGCTGGACTGGACCGCCATGCAGACATGGTTTCAAAAGGTATTTTTTTCGGGGGATGATTTGCCGGTAAACATCCAGACGGCCGAGCAGCTGTCCCCCATTGCGGCGGCCCACCGTATCCTGACCAACGCCATGAGTGTACTCCCCATCGGCATCTACCAAAAAAAGGATGGGGCCCGCCATCCGGTGAGTGATGAATACCTGGACTGGGTGCTGAAGGTCAGGGCCAACAACGCCATGAGCCCGTCCATGGCAAAGAAGGTCATGGCAAGCCAGGCCTTTTGGCACGGGGTGGGCTATGGCTGGCTGCGGCGGGACAAGGCCGGAAGAGTGCAGGAAATCCTGCCCCTTTATACCAGGGATGTGTCCATGCGGAAGGATGCCGTTACCGGCCAGCTGTGGTATGACTGCACGATGGACGGCGAGATATTTACCATCCCGGCCGCCGACCTGCTGATTGTCTTTTTTGACACCTATGACGGTGTCCACGGCCGTGGGGTGCTGGACATGGCCCGGGAGGCCATTGCCACAGATGCTGCAAGCCAGAGATTTGCCAAGAAATTTTACGCCAATGGGGCCAGGATGAGCGGCATCGTAGAGGTGGACACCGACCTGGGCGACCCGGAGCGAGAGAGAATCAAAAAGGAATTTAGGCGTTATGCGGCCAGTGAGGCCGATGCCTTTCGGGTGGCGGTGTTGAGCAGGAATATGAAGTACACCCCCATGGGGCTGAGCCAGTCAGAGGCGCAATTTATCGAAAGCCGGAGCTTTAGCGTGGCCGAGGTCTCCCGCTTTACCGGGGTGCCCGAGTTTATGCTCCAGGCCGGGAAGCAGAGCTATAACTCCAACGAGCAGCAGCAGTTGTCCTTTGTGACCAACACCCTCATGGGCCATGTGGTGCAGTGGGAACAGGAGTTTGCCTACAAGCTGCTCACCACCCAGCAGCTCAGGCAGAACTATTACATGAAGTTTAATCTGGCGGCCCTCCTGCGGGGGGATGATGCAAGCCGGGCGAAATTTTATCAGCTGATGGTGTACTGCGGCATTTACTGCCCGGACGAGTGCCGGGCCTTTGAGGAGATGAACCCCATCCCCGGCGGCTTTGGAAAGGAGTTTTTTATGACCAAGAATTTGGATACCATGGGGCGCATTGTCATGGGAGGTGAGGGCCAGTGAGAGCAGCCGTAAAGGGATTTATCGTGGCAGACGATGATGCCGAGGTGTACCGCTGGTTTGGGTATACCGTGACCGCCCCGGCCGATGTGCGAAAGGCCATTGAGGACAACCCGGAGGGGGAGCCGCTTATCCTGGAGGTCAACAGCCCGGGAGGCAATATGTTTGCCGGGTATGAGATGTATTCCGCCCTCAAAGCGGCCACCTGTGCCACCCAGGCCGAAATCCAGTCCATCTCGGCATCTGCATCATCCACCGCCATGCTGGGCACCGATGAGGTAAAGGCATCTCCGGTGGCCCAGGTGATGATACATCTGCCCAGTATGCAGACCCAGGGGGATGCGCTGGCTCACCGCAAGAGTGCCGAGGCCCTGGATAAGTTTAGGGTGTCCATCCTAAATGCCTATGAGCTGAAATGCCGGGGGAAAAAGACCCGGCAGGAGCTGGAGGCCATGCTGGAAGCCGAAACCTGGCTGCCGGTGCAGGAGGCCTTGGCGGTCGGGTTGGTGGATGGGGTCCTCTATGACGAGGAGGGCATCATTGCATCCCAGGTGGTCAACTGCGTGGGCAGCGGTATCCGTACCCTGTCCGCCATGGGCGGCCTTCCGGCGGCGGCCGAACTTAGGGCCAAAATGGAGACCCAGAACCCTGTACCCCAGCCGGGCGGCGGCCCGGATGAAAATACAGTGCTGGAGAAGCTGAAGGCATCTCTGGCCCTGAAACAGTATATTTGAGGAGGAAAGAAACATGGCAGATTTTGTAAAGACCCTGAACGAGCTCCGGCAGAAAAAGGCCGACAAGCTTAAGGAGGCCAACAACCTCATCGGTGAGGGAAAGTTTGACGAGGCCAAGGCCATTAACGATGAGTTGGACGGTCTGGTGACCCAGATTGCCACGGTGGAGGACCTGGCTGCCCGCTCCAAGGATGCGGCTCTCCCCCAGGAGGACCCCAGCAATGGTGCAGGCGGAAAGCCCCAGGACAAGGAAACTGTGCGGCCCTTTAACAGTCTGGGCGAACAGCTCCAGGCCATCGTGAATGCGGCCAAGACCCACACGGCGGATGAGCGGCTTATCCGGGTGAACAACGCCGTGAATGGGGCCAGTGAGGGCGTGGGTGCAGACGGTGGCTTTGCGGTGCAGGAGGACTTTGCGGGGGCCATCATGGAGTCCTGCGTGGAGCGCAGCGAGCTTTTGAGCCGTCTGGATACTTTTACGGTGGGGGCCAGTTCCAATGCCGCCCGGTGGCTGATGGTGGATGAAACCGACGTGTCGGCCGCCGTCTTTGGCGGGGTCCAGATGTTTTGGGCCAGTGAGGGGGTCACAGTGGGCACCAGCAAGCCCAGATTCCGTGAGATGAAGATGGACCTGGAAAAGATGATGGGCTTTGCCTATGCCACCGACGAGCTGCTGGCGGATGCCGCCTTTATGACCGGCTTTTTCGGTTCGGCCTTCCAGCTGGCGGCCGACCGGCTTTTGACCGCCGGGGTCATTGCAGGGGACGGGGTAGGAAAGCCCATGGGTATCCTGAACTCCTCGGCCCTTATCTCGGTGGCGAAGGGGACCGGCCAGGCGGCCAAGACCCTGACCGGAGAGAACATCATCAAGATGCTGGGGCGGGCCATGCCCAAGGACCGGCAAAACCTGGTGTGGCTGATGCACCCCGACCTGGAGGAGCAGCTGCCCTATCTGACCATTACCCAGGGGACCGAATCCAAATTTTTGTGGAACCCCGAGGGCGGCCTGGGTGGCTTTGACTCCCAGCGGGTGCTCAACAAGCCTGTCCTCTTTGACGATAACTGCTCGGCCGTGGGCAAGAAGGGCGATATCATGCTCCTTGACCCCAAGCAGTATATGCTGCTCAAAAAGGGGACTGCCAAGCAGGACTGGTCCATGCATGTGGAATTTTTGACCGACCAGATGTGTTTCCGGCTGGTATTCCGCTGTAATGGTATGCCCAAGGTGAGCGTGCCCATCACCATCAAAAACAGCACCCAGACCCGCAGTCCCTTTGTGACCCTGGCCGACCGGGCATAAAACGAAGTGCGAAGGATAGGCCCATAGGGGAGCTAAGCCAGACCGAAGACAAAAAAACAGGTTGCCGAAGGCAACGGCATTTTTTGCGTAGGTCGTACTTAGCGACCCGGCCATGGGCCCAATCCGCAGCATGATACGAAGTGCGAAGGATAGGTGCACCGGGGGATAGACCTCGGAGCGGATGCGAAAATTTGACATTGCCCAAGGGGCATAGGAGGAGAGAATTATGAATTACATCACCGAAAAATATGCCGTGGTCAACGCTCTGGTGCCCCAGAGCATTGATGCCGCCGGGACGGCGACCGGGGCCTTTGCCGATATGGCCACCCGCAATCAGTTTTGTTTTGCCATACAGCTTGGGGCGGTTGCCGCCGGGAAGAGCGTGAAGGTGGAACTGCTGTCCTCGGCCAAGGCTGACGGCACGGGCCCCGTGGTCAAGGGGGAGGTAACCTATACCGCCCCCACCGGCGGGGCTACCAGTCATATCGTCCATGTGGTGGGACGGGTATCCGAGGAGCTGGGCCGGTATCTGGCGGTTAAGGTGACCAACAGCGGGGCGGCCGCCGTGCTGGCAGCAGCCACCCTGGTGGGGGATAATGCCTATTACCCCGAGGACACCGGAGCCACCACGCTGGTGGTATGACCATGGCCGGGTTGACCGCCGAGGAGCTGGAGAAGGCAAAAGCCTATATACAGCCGCCGTATGATGATGGTGTGGTCGAGGACTGTGTGCTGGGGGCAAGGGCATATATGGCGGGAGCAGGAGTAAGCCTGCCACCGCCGGGAACTCCACGAAGGAGTTTATACGACCAAGTTTGCCACAAGCTGGCCCTGGCCGATTACGACTCCAGAAACCCGGTCATTATCGGGGCTGTCCCAGTCGAAAACCCGGTGTTTGACCGACAGTTTTTACAGCTCCAGTTGAGCGAGCCGGAGCCGGTGGGGTGATGCAAATCCGCAGGCGCATGCGGATTTGAAGGTAAAGACCAGAAAAAGGGGAACGTGACATGAACATGGATGCCGGAAGGCTGCGGGATGTGGTGCGGGTTTTGACCCCGGCCACGGGGACTGACCCGGAAACACCAAAGGGCTGGGTGGAGGTAGGTGCTGTACGGGCCTGCCGTGAATTTTCTGAAAAAAAGACTCTCTTTTCCAGCGTGGGTCTTGGGGCCAGGACGGTACTCTTTACCATTCGCCGCCGTCCCCTTGCCCTGGGTGATTTGCTGGAACTGGGCGGACAGGCCCACTATGTGACCGCCATTCAGCCTGTGGAGCGCACCTACTTGGCGGTGACCACCGCACAGGTCAGTGTTGTACGCTGCTTAAAGGTGAATTTGGGGCGGGAGCCTGGATTGGCCTTTGAGGCTATCATGACCGAAAAATATCTTCGATATGAGCAGACAGAGCCAATGTATACTGTCAGTCAGCAATATGTTCTAGTTACCACCAAAGCTGTAGGATTGGCCACCAACGATTTGATTGAGATTGCTGGAGAAGTATATGTGGTTCGGATAGGCCACTGCCTGGACTCGTGTAAAAACGAGTATGAGATATTCCGGGAGGTGGAGTGCTGATGCGGGTAGATAAAAGTAAGTACGAGCGGTTCAATGACTTTTGGGAGGACCTGTACAAGGCCTTTCCGGCGGCCAGGGTTGCCGCTGTGCAGGCGATGGGAGCCGCTGTAAAAGAAGACCTGGACGCCAATATCGTGAGCCAGGGAGTGGACGATATGTTTGGGCACATCCGAAACACCCAGGAAATACAGATAGGAAGCCGTGGCGGGTATGCCGCTGTTCGGCCTGCTTCCAGCGGCATGACCGACCGGTATGGGAATACGAAGACATGGAAGGGGCGGCAGGTTTCAACCAGGCAGGTGACAAGGTGGCTGGAACGAGGACACGGTGCGAGAAAGCCTTCTGGTGAGAGCAAGAGATACCGACCGTCAATCAACGGAGCAGGCGTTGGAGCGAATGGACAGGCCTATGTCAAAGGTTATATGTTTTACAGCTGGGCCAAGCTTAAAGCCCAGGAACACGCATTAAGAGCAGCAGACAAGGTGCTCAGTGCGATTGCGGATGAGATTGACTATTGAGGTGAGAGGTATGTTAACGGCAAAAGAAACGATGGATGCCGTGGAGCAGATATTGCTGGAGAGGTTTCAGGATGGTCCTGTTTACCGCAATTTAACACCCCGCAAGTACACCCGCCCCTCCTTCTTGCTTGGCTACGGTCCAAGCGTGATGGAGGACGCATCCGCATACACGATGCTGGTCACAGCCACGGTGACGATAACGGTTTTTGTGCCTGTGGATGAATATGGGAATAGTCACATGGATGAACTGCAGGCACGAGCAGCCGGGGTGCAGGAGCTTTTTGCGGTGGAGGGGCTCCGTGTAGGGGACCGGGTGCTGCGGGTGACCAGAAATACGGCCATGTGCAACTTCGACTATGCCGAGGTACAGGTAAGCTTGCAGTACCATGATGACCGGCCAGCCGAGGGGCACAGCTGGCCTTTTGTAGAAAATGTGGAAATGAACATCAAGGAGGAGTAAAGGTATGCCGTTACCTAACATTAACATTGCGTTCAAAACAGTGGCAACCGCCGCCGTGCAAAGGGCCCAGAAGGGCGTGGTAGCCATCATTATCAAAGACAGTAAATCGAATGGGGCGTTGACGCTGACCGATGCAAGCCAAATTCCTGCCACCCTGGGGAAGGGAAATCAGGACTATATCAGGCGGGCTTTTATGGGATATGTAACCCCGCCCCGCAAGGTTCTTTGCTATGTGTTGCCGTCGGCGGCTGCTGATTTGAGTGCGGCCACGGATTGGCTTGCCACTCAAAACTTCGATTACCTGGCAGGCCCGCCCGACATTGCCGAAGCCGAATGTACCGCCCTGGTCGATTGGGTTAAGGCCTGCCGAAAGGACAGCAACGCCATTTATAAGGTGGTTTTGCCTGACACGGGGGCCGATAGCGAGGCGGTGGTAAACTTTTCGGCCTCGGGCATCAAGGCGGGGTCGGAAACACTGACCGGCGGGCAGTATGCCAGCCGGATTGCGGGGCTGATTGCCGGGACCCCCATGTCTATCTCCTGCACATATGCACCGTTGCCGGAACTATCTGACATTACCCGGCAGAAAAAGGCCGAGATGGACGCAGCGGTAGATGCCGGAAAGCTTATTCTGCTTTACGATGGGGAGAAAGTTAAGGTAGCCCGGGGGGTCAACTCTCTGACCACGACAACTATGGATAAGGGGCCGGCCTTCCAAAAAATCAAAATCGTAGAAGCGGTGGACATGATACAGTCCGACATTCGCCGCACGGCCCAGGACAGCTGGATTGGTAAATACCCCAACAACTACGACAGCAAGTGCCTTTTGATCACAGCGATTGGAGGCTATTTTACAGAATTGGAGATGGCCGGTATTCTTCAGAGGGGGCGGTCTGCGGTTGAAATTGACCTGGCTGCCCAGATGGCGTATCTGCGCAGCCAAGGGGTTGATATATCCAAGATGACGGAGCAGGAAATCAAAGAGGCAGATACCGGCTCCAAGGTGTTTTTGTCTGCCAATATCAACATTTTGGACGCTATTGAGGACATTGACCTCAACATTACGATTTAAGGGGAGGTAAGACTGTGGATAGTGCGAAAAGAGTGATTTCGGGCACCTGGGGGAGTGTATGGCTGGATGGCGACCAGGTAAGCGAATGTTACGCCTGTCAGGCCAAGGTTTCTTTTGAAAAAGAGGATATTGCCCTGTGCGGGCAGATGGCCAGCGACAAAGAGGTGACAGGTGTGTCCGGGACCGGCTCCCTGCGGCTTCACAAGGTCAGTTCCCGGATGGCGTTGGCCATCG
>CAZHWK010000014.1:0-13314 GCA_964536405.1 uncultured Oscillospiraceae bacterium | reverse complement strand
GGCTTAGCTTCCCTATGGGCCTATCTTGCGCACTTCTGCCTTTTTTAGAAAAATCACTTTCCAATCCGGGTAGAATGGAGTATAATAACGTAATACCAACTTGGGTATATATGTGTGAGTATGTTTTATTTCCACAGACAAGGGGGAGAAAACAATGAAACTTGTCATTGCCATCATTAACCATGACGACGCTAACGTGGTAACCCAGTCCCTGACCAAGAAGGGGTTTTCGTCCACCAAGCTGGCTACCACCGGTGGCTTTCTCATGGCGGGCAACGTCACCATTCTCATCGGTGTGGATGAGGAGAAGGTGCAAACGGTGATTGACATCATTCGGGAGCAGTCCCACAGCCGTAAGCAGATGATTCCCACCACCACCGAAATGAGCTATGGGTACTACCCCAGTATGCCTGTTGAGGTCACCGTGGGCGGAGCCACCATTTTCGTGGTGGATATTGAGCGGTTCGAGCGTGTCTGACCGTCTGGAAGCCCTGGCCGGGGTCCGTCGCCTTGGGGCGGCGGGCCGGCTTTCTCATGCCTATTTGATTACCGGCCCCCAGGGCTCGGGCAAGCATGAGGTTGCTTTGACCCTGGCCCAGGCTTTGCTCTGCCAGGGGGAGGACAAGCCTTGTGGTCATTGCCCCCATTGTAAAAAGGTGGCCGCTTCTATCCATCCCGACCTGATCAGCCTGATTCCGGCCGAGGGAAAACGAGATATTCTGGTGGACCAAATCCGCCAGCTTCGGGGGGACGTGTATGTCCGCCCCAATGAGGCATCCCGGAAGGTATACCTCATTGACCCGGCTTCGGCCATGAACCCAAGTGCCCAAAACGCTTTGTTAAAGGTTTTGGAGGAAGGTCCGGCTTACGCCGCATTTTTACTTCTTTCCGATACGGCGGGTGCCCTGTTGCCTACCATCCGCTCCCGGTGTGAGCAGATTTCTCTTACCCCATCAGGGGAAAGCACTCTTACTGCGGGGGAGGAAGGACAGGCACTGGCCGCCGCTTTGCTTCACGATACAGAAAGCCAATTGATGGCCCGCTGTGTGGCCCTGGAAAAGCTGGACCGGGAGGGGCTCATCGCCCTGTTGGAGCAGACTATCCTGGCTTTGGAGCAGACCATGCGTCAAGATTCCGGCAACCGCCGGGCCGCCATGGAGAAAATAGAGCGGCTGAAAGGTCTGCGAAGTGCCTGTCAATTCAATGTCGGGGTAGGTCACCTGGCCGGGTGGCTCTGCGCCGGGAATTTTGAACAAGTGGTGCCATACTGATTTCATAAGGATGAAACAACAGGGCACCAACGGAGGATATTATGACCGAAATTATCAGCGTCCGATTTAAACCGGGCGGAAAAGCATACTTCTTTGACCCCGTGGGAAACCACATTCAGCCTGGCGACGGTGTGATTTTGGAAACCTCCCGGGGCTTGGAATACGGAGAATGTGTCAAGGGCAACACCCAGGTGGAGGATGAACAGGTGGTTCAGCCTCTGCGCCCTGTGGTGCGCCTTGCCACGGCTAAGGATAAAGAAATCGTTGCCAAAAATAAGGAGAAAGAGAAGGAGGCCTTCCGGGTCTGCCAGGAGAAGATTGCCCAGCATAAGCTGGACATGAAACTGGTGGAGGTGGAGTACAGCTTTGACGGAAGCAAAATCCTCTTCTTCTTTACCTCAGAGAACCGGGTGGATTTCCGGGCTTTGGTCAAGGAGCTGGCCGCCCAGTTCCACTCCCGCATTGAGTTGCGTCAAATCGGTGTCCGGGATGAGGCCAAAATGATGGGCGGTCTGGGCATCTGTGGAAAGCCCTTCTGTTGCAGCCAATTTTTGGACGAGTTTCAGCCTGTGTCCATCAAAATGGCCAAGACCCAGAACTTATCTTTGAACCCCACCAAAATCTCGGGCACCTGTGGCCGGCTTATGTGTTGCTTGAAGTACGAGCAGGAGGCCTATGAGGATGCGGTACGCCGCTGCCCCAAGCAGGAATCCTTTGTGGAAACTCCCGATGGGGTTGGCACTGTTTCGGGGGTTAATCTCCTGCGGGAAACGGTCAAAGTTCGGTTGGAGGACTCCAACGAGGGTCCTAAATGCTATCACAACTGTGAAATCTGCGTGGTGCGTAACGGTAAGGGCAAGCGGCCTGAGGACTATGTGGCCCCGCCCAAATCCGAGTTGGAAAAGCTTCGTAAGGTCACCCCCAAGGAAGAGGAACCTTCTATTTCCACCCGTCTGGACAGCTTTTTGGGTGGTGAACCTGTTTCTATGAGCCAGGAAAGCCGCCCCCCCCGGCGGGAACGCCGTCCTGCCGCCCCCCGCCAGGGGGAGGGGAACAGGCCTCCGGCGGGCAAGAAAACCGAAGGGAAAAAGCCGGAACCCAAGAAACAGGAAAGCCATAAGCAGGAACCCAGAAAACCCCAGGCACCAAAGCCCCAGCCGCCCAAGCCTCAGACCCCGAAAGGGCAGGCACCCAAGGTGGCCCAGCCACCAAAACCGCAGTTTCCCAAAACCGAAGTCCAGCCTTTGGCCGAGGGGGAAAAGAAACCAAACCGCAACCGAAACCGCCGCCGTTATCGGGGTAAGGGTCGGGGTGCTGCTCCCGGTGGGGGCGGAACATCTCCCACTCAGGAATAATCCACATTGGACAGCATAGATGTGGAAAACAATTTGAAAAAAGAGGACAGTCTACAAGACTGTCCTCTTTTTTCTGCCACCTATGCTGAAAAATCAACCACCTATGAAATATATGTGGAAATCATTGCACCAATTCGTTATACTGCAAGCAGGGAAGGGGGAAATCAGATGGAAATTGAAATCAAATTGGACGGGGCATATAAACGGCCAAAGGTTATCGTCCTGACCCATCAAATGTCCGAAGAAGTCCATGAGATTGTAAAAAGGCTTTCCCGGGAAGAACCACAGCTTTTGGTGGGTATTCGGGATGACAGGCTGGAAGTTTTGGAGGAGGAGAGCATCCTGCGTGTGTACGGGCAGAAGGGGAAGGTTTTTGCCGTCACGGGGGCGGGGGAATATGCCCTTCGCCTGCGGCTGTATGAGTTGGAGGAGCGGCTGGACCAAAGACGCTTCGTTCGGATTTCCAACTCGGAAATCATCAACTTAAAGCAGGTGAAAAGCTTTGACCTCAGCTTGACTGGAAGCATTTGCGTGGCTCTGTCAAATGGGGAGGTGGCCTATGTTTCCAGGCGGTATATGCAGAAAATCAAGCAAATATTAGGATTGTGAGGGGAATTGTATGAAAAAACAACTGTTGAACCGGGGCCTTTTCGGAATTCCCACGGGAATTGCCATCGGCTATTTGATTACCGTAATTTGCTCGGCCATATGGGGCCGGGGCTATTATTCCCCTTGCGCCCCTGCCCTGGTTCAGACTATGGGAAGTGAAATTGCCGCCGTTGTGGTTCAGACCATTCTCTGCGCTATTGTGGGGAGCGGGTTTGCCATGGCCTCCCTGATTTGGGAGTTGGAGCATTGGAGTATGGCCAAGCAAAGCGGGGTGTACTTTCTCCTAATCTCGGCCATTATGCTTCCCGTGGCCTATCTTGCCAACTGGATGGAGCATAGTATCCTAGGCTTTTTCCTCTACTTTGCCATCTTTTCTGCCCTTTGGATTGTTCTATGGGGTGCCTTTTATCTGAACTGGCGGTGGAACATTAAAAAAATCAATGCGAAACTGAATCAGGATAGCAAACATTAAAGGTATGGAGTGCTGCAAGATTTTGCAGCACTCCATACCAATTTTTTGTTTATCATAAAAGAGGACTATACTCTGCTGTGCTACCCCTCCCGCCAATAGCGGGAGCCATTGTCGGTGCGGTGAAGAAAATGATAATCTATCAGGTCCCGCCGCAGGGTAACGGGGTCGGGATAAATCTCCTCCAAAATGGCGTTGACCTGGGTCTGAGTGTAGCTTTCCCCAGGGCAAAAGACCTGGGCCACCACCTCCAAAACCACCAGCTTCTTGCCAACCTTGGAGGGCAGAACCTTCAGCCGCAGAGGCTCCCGGGAGGAGAGGGCACCTTTAAGAATGCGCTCCTTCTCCGCAAGGCTCAAGGCAGGGGTGTTCATTCCTCTTCCTGCTTGGTGCAGGCGATATTCAGCTCATCCAACTGTTTCTGATCTACGATGCCGGGGGCCCCCATCATGAGGTCCTGGGCATTTTTGTTCATGGGGAAGGGGATAATCTCCCGGATGGAGTCCTCCCCGGCCAGAAGCATGACCATACGGTCCACCCCCGGGGCAATGCCGGCATGGGGGGGGGCACCGTAGGTAAAGGCGTTATACATGGCGGGGAACTTGCTCTTCACGTCCTCCTCACCCAGGCGCACCAGACGGAAGGCTTCCAGCATGATCTCAGGGTCGTGGTTTCGCACGGCACCCGAGGAAAGCTCCACGCCGTTACACACCAGGTCGTACTGGAAGGCGGTGATGCTGAGGGGATCAACCTCCCCGGCCGCCGCCTTTTTCAAAATCTCGGCCCCGCCGTTGGGCATGGAGAAGGGGTTGTGGCAGAACTCCAGCTCCCCGGACTCCTCGCCCATCTCATACATGGGGAAGTCCACAATCCAGCAAAACTCATATCGCTCCTTGTCAAAATGCTCGGGGCAGAGGGGGGCCAGCATCTTAATCAGCACCCCGGCCGTCTTCTGGGCGGCCAGCTTTTTCCCGGCAGTCAGACCCACAAAGGTGTTAGGCTCCAGACCCAAGGCGGCAATGACCTCGGCCTTCTTCTCCTGTAGGAACTTGGAGATACCGCCCACCAGCTCGCCGTTTTCATCCAGACGGAACCAGTATACCTTGTTCCCGGCCTGCACCTCCACATCCCCGCAGAGCTTGTCAATCTGCTTCCGGGTGGCGGCAAAGCCGGTGACCTTGACCGCCTTTACCGTGTTTCCGGCAAAGGGCTCAAAGCCGCAGTCGCCCAAAAGCTCACTTGCGTCGGTGGCAGTCAGGTCAATGCGCAGGTCGGGCTTGTCCGAGCCGTAGGTTTCCATGGCGTCCAGATAGGACACCCGGCGGAAGGGGGCGCTGGAGGCAACATTGTACGTCCCATACTGGGCAAAGATGGGGGGAAGCACGTCCTCCAGCACGGCAAAGACGTCCTCCTGGTCGGCAAAGGCCATCTCCATATCCAGCTGATAGAACTCGCCGGGGGAACGGTCGCCACGGGCATCCTCATCCCGGAAGCAAGGGGCAATCTGGAAGTATTTATCAAAGCCGGAGGCCATCAGAAGCTGTTTAAACTGCTGGGGAGCCTGGGGCAGGGCATAAAATTTGCCGGGATGCTTGCGGCTGGGCACCAGGTAGTCCCTCGCCCCCTCGGGGGAGGAGGCGGTCAGGATGGGGGTGGTAATCTCCAAAAAGCCGTGGCCGGTCATGGCCTGCCGCAGGGCGGCCACCACGTTGCAGCGCAGGACAATGTTGCTCTTGACCTCGGGGTTACGCAAATCGAGGTAGCGGTGCTTAAGGCGCAGGGCCTCATCGGCCTCCCGGCTGCGGTTAACCTGGAAGGGCAGCTCGTTGTGACGGCAGCGGCCCAGCACCTCGATGGCGGTGGGCAGAACCTCAATGTCCCCGGTGGGCAGGTTGGGGTTTTTGCTGTCCCGCTCCCGCACCACGCCGGTAACGGCGATAGTGGACTCTTTATTCAGGCCCTTGACGGCCTTCATCATTTCCTCGGTTTCCAGCACAATCTGGGTGGTGCCGTAAAAGTCCCGCAGAACCACAAAGGCCAGGCTGGAGCCCACCTCCCGAATATTCTCCATAAAACCGGCCAGCCTGACGGTCTGGCCAACCTGTTCCAGGCGCAGCTCCCCACAGCTGTGGGTGCGAAGGGAATTGCGAATGTTGTCCATAAAATCCACTCCAATTTGAATAGTATCCGTTGGGTACAGGGGCAGTCCTGCCCTAAAAAGGTGGGGCAAGGGGTTGTGGGTTATTCACCCAGCCGCTCCCGGCAGATGGCCACCGGGTCAAGCTTTTGATATTCCGAGGTATAGGTGACCGAAACCTCTTCCACCCAGATTGAAAGCTGGGTGTTGAGCTTTTCCTCCAAAATCATTTCGGCGGCCACGTCCTTTTGCCCGGGCTGGGTCAAGTCCACTTTGTGGGTTTTGGCGTAGGTAAGGATTTCCTCCTGGGAGGGGGGACCAAACAGGGTGATGGCAAGCTTTTCCTGGGGGGCACCCAGCTCCTGCGCCTTGGTATGGGCCACATATTTGGCGGTAAGGGAATGCAGAATGGCCGAGCGGAAATAGGTGTCCCAGTCCTCGCCGTGCTTGCCCTCCCAGGAGAAGGCCAGGCCGTTTTCTACATACATGGCCTGAAGCTCCCGGGCCAGGGAGAGAAGCAGGTCCTCATATTCTCCATAGGTGACCGGGGTTGTATTCAGGGTTGCAATCACGGTTTGAGGGTCCATGGCCCCGGCGGGAACCTGGCCTGCGGGGGTGAAGCGGCGGCGGAGGCTGGGGGTTACAATGCGGGCACACATGGTGGCGCACTCCTCCCGGGTGAGGGGAGAGGCTCCATCAAAGGTGCCAAAGGCATCCACCCCGGTCAAAATTCCGGCATTATAAAAGGCCAGAATGTTGGCATCCCGGGTGTCGGGCAGGATGGAAATGCTGTTGATGGGCTTGAGCCGCTCGACGGGCACCACGGCACTGAGCAGGGTGAAAAACATCTGTCGGCTGGCGTTGGCTTTGGGTGCCTCCACCGTTACGCCGTAGCCCTTTAGGTACTCCACATAGGAGAAGTACCAGGGCAGGGTCTCTCCCAGCTTGGGGGTAGCCATGGGGATGGCATTGCCGGTGATGGCCGCCCCCATTCGGGCGGCGATGGCGGCCACCTCCCCCTGGGTCAGCTGGGCCTGGGGGGCAAAGCCGGTTCCAGTGCCCTCCATCAGCCCAACCTCATAGCAGGTACGCACGTATGGCTCGGACCAGCGCCCGGTGGTGTCGGAAAAACCGGGATAGGTCCGTATGGAAGGAAAGGGATTTTTATCCTCGGTGGCCAAAGCGCAAGGCAATAAAAGGGTAAGGGTCAAAAGCAAGGCAAGCAGTTTTTTCATGGATGTTCTCCTATTTTATAACGGGGGGCAACAGAAGGGAAGGGAGGGACAGCACGGGGGCCGTCCCTCCTGTATGAAGCCCCACTGGCGGAGGGAGGGTCTTACTTCTGTGTGGGGTTTTGCAGGCCATACTGCTCCTTGAAAAAACCAAGATCCACAATGGGGGGCTCGTAGGGATGGCTCTTGGTTTGGCGGCAGAGATATTCCACGGCTTCCTGGGTGGGCAGGGTAACCTGCTTGAATATCCCCTCCTCGGCCATGTTTTTCAAATCCTCTTCGGGGAGGTCGGGGGCAATGGTCATGTTCTTGACGGTGACAGTTCCGGCCGAAATTTCGTCCTCCCCCAAAAAGACGGCGAAGGGGATGCCCAGCTTGTCGGCATAGGCCAGCTTCTGCTTAAACTTTTTGGCCTCGGTGTAAAGCTGAACTCTCACCCCGGCCTGACGAAGGTGGGTACACAGGGCAATGGCGGGGCTTAAATCCTCGGTCATGGGGAGGACCAACACGTCACAGGGGGCGGTGAGCAGGTGGGGGTTTAGCAGCCCCTGCTCCTGCAAAACGTAGAACAAACGGGTCAAGCCGATGGAAATACCGACGCCGGGGAGTTGTTTATCGGTATAATATTCCGCTAAGTTATCATATCTGCCCCCCGAACAGGGGGAGCCGATTTCGGGATAGTCCAAAAGCTGGGTTTCATAGACCGTACCGGTGTAGTAGTCCAGGCCACGGGCAATGGTCAAATCCACCTGGAAATATTCCTCGGGGACCCCAAAGGCACCCAGGTATTTTACCACGGCCCCCAGCTCATCCATGCCCAAATCCAGAAGTTCGTTTTGCCCCCGGAAGGCCTCCAGGGCCTCCATGGGCTTGTCACTGGCCAGAAGGGCCAGCAGGGTATCCGCCCTTTCGCCGGGGACGGAGAATTCCTCCTCCAAAAGGGCCTTGACCTTTTCGGGGCCAATTTTTTCCAGCTTGTCAATGGTACGCATGACGCCCCCGGCCTGCTCATGAAGACCCAGAAGGTCAAACAGGCCGTTTAGCACCTTGCGGTTGTTGACCCGGATGATAAACCGCTTGAGGCCCATCTGGGTAAAAGCCCGGTAGATGATGGCGGGCATTTCGGCATCGCTCAAAATATCCAGCTTGCCGTCTCCAATCACGTCGATGTCGGCCTGATAGAACTCCCGGAACCGGCCCCGCTGGGCCCGCTCTCCCCGGTGAACCTTGCCGATTTGATACCGGCGGAAGGGGAAGGCCAGCTCATTTTGGTGCAGGGCCACATATTTGGCCAGGGGGACGGTCAAATCAAAGCGGAGGGACAGGTCGGAATCCCCCTTGGTGAAGCGGTAAATCTGCTTTTCGGTTTCCCCGCCCCCCTTGGCCAGCAGGACCTGGCTGGCCTCAATGTCGGGGGTGTCCAGGGGGGTAAAGCCGTACAGGGCATAGGTTTGCTCCAAGATATCTACCATCCGGTCAAAGAGGACCTGCTCCCGAGGCAGAAGCTCCATGAAACCGGAGAGGGTGTGAGGTTTCATACGCTGCATGTCAGTTCTTCCTTTCAGTCAAATTGCCCCCGCTCCGTAGAGCGGAGGCAACGGGATCATGTGGCAGCGGGCTTACACCGTGAAGGGTTTGGACTTGGGGCTGACAATGTCACGCCAATCCAAGTCCCCCCGGTCCAGACCCAAAATCAGCATCTCAGCGGTAGCCACATTGGTGGCGAAGGGGATGTTGTACTGGTCACAGAGCTTGCGGATGTCGTTCACATCACCGTCTAAGTCGTCGGACTGGGGGTCGGTGAAGAAAAGCACCATATCAATCTCGTTATAGGCAATGCGGGCACCAATCTGCTGTGCCCCGCCATGGGCGTGGGACAAAAACAGATGAATGGGCAGGCCGGTGGCTTCGCTGACCAGCTTTCCGGTGGTACTGGTGGCGCAGACCGTATGCTTGGAGAAAATACCGCAGTATGCGATACAGAACTGCACCATCAGTTCTTTTTTACGGTCATGGCTCATCAAGGCGATATTCATTCCAAGACACACTCCTTTTTTATAAGCTCACCGGATACGCATGATGGGGACCATCTGTCCGGTAAGCCGTTTTGCAATGTTAAGATAAGCGATGGCAGCCGCCTTTCTGGAATAGAGCAGTAGGGGCTGCCCCTGTCCGGCGGCCAGGGCGACGGCCTGGTCCTCGGGCACCACCCCCAGAAGGGGAAGGCCTGCGGCATCCATGGCATCGTCGATGTTGGTGTGCAATTTGCGGAGGATTTTGGGCTGCACCCGGTTCATGACCAGATGAATACCCGAGGGGATGACCCGCCGCAGTTCGCTGACGGTTCGCTGGGCATCTCGCAGGGCCGAGGGGTCGGTGGTGGACACCACGATGGCCCGGTCGGCGGCGCAGACGGCCAGCCGAAAGCCGGAGCCCAGCCCGGCGGGGGAGTCCATCATAATAAAGTCAAAGGTGCGCCCGGCCTCTTTTACCAGGTTCCCCATGGCATCTTCACTGATGGGGCGGGGGGTAATAGGGGCAGTCAGCAGGTAAAGCCCGGTGATAACCGGATGCTCTACCACGGCCCTTGCCAGGGAACAGCGGCCCTCTACCACATCGGTAAAATCCATCAAGGCCCGGTCACTCATCCCCAGGGAGAGGTCCAGGTTCCGAAGGCCAATGTCCATATCAATGCATAAAACCTTGTGGCCCAAGGCGGCCAGGCAGGAGGCAACCCCTCCGGTCACCGAGGTTTTCCCGGTGCCGCCCTTTCCGCTGGTCACGACGATGGCGGTTGCCATGTACTCCCCCCTGTCTATCTTTTCATGTTATCATAGGATGCTTAAAATTTCAACGTTTTTTGGCTGAAAGTAAGGTCCTTCGCCACCCCTGAGGAGGGAAGTGGGGCGGCCGCTCTGCCGCTCAAAAAGGAAAAGCCTTTTTTGGGGGAGCCGAGGCCGCTTACAGGGGAGCCTTTTGCACCTTGGCCCACCGCCGTGGGTATCCCTTGGGGGTGGGGGCGATCTTTTCGACCCGAATGACCCGGTGGGTAATGTCAGTCAGGGGCACTTGATAATCGGTCAGCCCGGCCGCCTTGCCCCCTAGCAAGGCGATGCCGTGGGCGGCCTGGGACAATTCGTCGTCGCTGCCCACGCTCTTCATGGCCAAAAAGCTGCCCCCCACCTTCACATAAGGCAGGCACATTTCGCACAGGATGTTCATGGCGGCCACCGCCCGGGCGGTGGCAAAGTCATAGCGATCCCGATGCTCGGCCTTTAGGCTCATCTCCTCGGCTCTGGCGTGGAGGAAGGTGACCCCGGTCAGGCCCAGCTCCCGGCAGACCGTTTCCAGCCAGTCCAGCCGTTTTTGCAGGCCGTCCAGCAGGGTCAGCTGTAAGGTCGGCTCCAAAATTTTCAGTACCAGGCCGGGAAAGCCCGCCCCGGTTCCCACGTCAATGAGGGTCTTTCCTTTCAAATCGGCGCAGGTCAGCACGGCTGCCGAGTCCAGCAGATGAAGGGAGGCCACCTGGTCTGGCTCTGTGATGGCGGTGAGGTTCATCACCTTATTCTGCTCAAGGAGCATCTGGGCGTACCGCTCCAGCTTTTCGGCGGCAAGGGGGTCAGCGGGCAGACCCAGTTGGGTAAGTCCGGTTAAAATTAAGTTTTTCATGGCTCACATCCAAAAAAGTTTGCCCGTGGCCGTCACATAGGCGAAGGCCAGGGTCAGAAGGACCATGGCCACCACCCCAATCCAGGCCAGCAACCGCTTTTGGGGGCTGGCGGGCGTGTAGGAGGGCTTCGGCTCTTCCTGGGACTCTGGCTCTTGCTGGGGGGTCAAATTGGGGTCAAGGTTGTCCATAGCAGGCTCCTTTTGATAGCGAATAGTATAATAAAAAGAAAAATAACAAATGGCAATCTAAGTTAGGCCTTGAATTCAATGCGGTAAATTTTTCCGTCCAAGCCCACAAAGCCTTTCCCATCCGCCCCAATGGGCCCGGCCCAGTCAAAGGCTTCGCTGACCCGCTTTGCGGTCAAGTCCAGGTAATAGGCCCCGGTGAGGTTGGGGTCGGAAGGGGTGCAGACGGTGTAGCCGTTGGAATAGACCTTGCTGCGGGTGTTTGGGGCCTTGGGGTAGGTGGTGCCGTCCAGGGCCACCCAGCCGCTTGTTCCGTCCTTGTCTGTGTAGCCCAGCAGCCCTCCGCCCTCATAGCCGGGGCTGTTTTGAGGCAAGCTCAGGCCTTGGTAGGCGTAGGGGAGGATGAGTGTCCCCTTTGCGTCAATCAACCCATACAGGTCCTCCGGCCCGCCCCTTACCACGGCATAGCCCCCGTAAAAAGCATATGCGTCGCCCCATTGGGGCTGGGCCACCCATTCACCCCTCTGGTCCACATAGCCCCAAAGCCCGCTTTCCTTGTCCTGCCAAGGGCAAAGCCCCTCATTAAACTCCCACCAGGGCTCAACATCGGTTCCGGTCTGAGGAAGCTCGGCTTTTACCTTGCCATCGGGGGAGAGGAGGAACCACCGGTAATGGGGAGTGGGGCCATCCACGTATTTCTGGGCAATCCAGTTGCCGTCCGAGGCAATCTCCAATCGGTCGCACCCGGGGGCGGTCACAAAGGTTCCCTGGCGGTTGAGAACCCCCCAATGAATCCCATAGGGGTTCTTCTCCTTTTCGATGTAGACCCCCATCTTTAGGGCGTCCAGCCCATAGGAGAGGGCCGAGCTGGGGCCATTATCCGGCCATTCCAGCCGCTTTCCGTCCACCGTGAGAATGAAGTTATCCATACAGCATAGGGCGGTGTTGGGGGTGCCCCAGCTTGGGGTGCCATCGGAGAGATGGGTGAGGGTGTATCCTTGATAGGGGGAGGGGGCCGGGGCAAATTCCTGCCGCAGTTCGGGCTGGGCAATCCGGGCCAGGGTGGCCGCGGCCTCGGCCCGGGTCAGTCCGTCCTGCCCTTGAAAGGAGCCGTAAGGGTCCATACCGGTGAGGATACCGGCCCGGTAAAGGTTCAGGATATTTTCATCCCTGGTGCCCGGAACGGTCTTAATTTCGTTGAGAATAGGCAGCTTCAGCTCCTTGGCCACAAAGGCCAACGCCTGGAAAAAGGTCTGGCGGCTGGCGGCATAGACCACCCCATTCTCAAAGATGGAAAGGGAGGCCCCCTCCTCCTTGGCCCGCCGGGCCAAATAGGTCAGCCCATCCCAGGACCAGAGGGCGGAGTACCGCTGGGCGGTTTCTAAATCACTGGCGAAGGAGCATTTGGCGATGTCCGGCCCCATGAGGGTCATAAATTCCTCGGCGCTGGGGCCTTTGGGCAGGCGGCCTTGCCCTCCGTCGGCCTGCCAAAGCACCCGGGCGGCCATGACCAGGGCCTCGTCCACGTTCACCTTGCCGGAGGGGTTGAAGCGGCCTTCGCCCACCCCGCTTAAAAGCCCTTCCTTCACGCAGACGGTTACATAGGGGGCAAACCAGCTATCCTGGGGCACATCGGAAAAGCCGGTCTCCCCGGCCCCCAGGGCGGGGGTGAGGAGCAGGGCGGCGGTCAGCAGAAAAGCAAGGGATTTTTTCATGATGTTGTCCTCCTTTTATTGTATTTTACAAATATTGTAAAATACAGCGCAAGCAAGAGCAGTGCGTGCCGGGGAGGGCGGTCATTGTTTCACGTGAAACAATGACGTTGCAAAACCCACTCTGCGGGGCCTGGAAAGGGGCTTACTGCTTGGGTACCAGCACTTCCTTGCCTCCCATATAGGGCTGAAGCACCTTGGGAATTTTCACACTGCCGTCGGCTTGGAGGTTGTTTTCCAGTAGGGCAATAAGCATCCGGGGAGGGGCCACACAGGTGTTGTTCAGGGTGTGGGGGAGATAGATTTTGCCATCCTTGTCCTTGGCCCGGATTTTCAGGCGGCGGGACTGGGCATCCCCCAGGTTGGAGCAGGAACAGACCTCAAAAAACTTCTGTTGGCGGGGGCTCCAGGCCTCAATGTCGCAGGACTTGACCTTGAGGTCGGCCAAATCGCCGGAACAGCACTCCAGCTGGCGCACGGGGATGTCAAAGTTGCGGAAGAGCTCCACCGAGTACCGCCACATCTTCTCGTACCACTCCATGGACTCCTCAGGGGTGCAGACCACAATCATTTCCTGCTTTTCAAACTGGTGAATGCGGTAGACGCCCCGCTCCTCAATGCCGTGGGAGCCCTTCTCCTTGCGGAAGCAGGGGGAGTAGGAGGTCAGGGTCTGG
>CAZHWK010000013.1:0-13517 GCA_964536405.1 uncultured Oscillospiraceae bacterium | reverse complement strand
TGTCGTATAAAATGGGTTTAAGGGAATTCACGATAGATAAATAGCGCAAGAGCTTATAAAAAGCTCTTGCGCTATTTTACATTACCCTGGGGGAATGAGGACACCCAGCAGCTCATCGACATTTTGGCAAAATACAAGGTAAAGGCCACTTTCTTTGTGGTGGGACAATGGGTGGATAAATACCCCGAATCGGTGAAGGCTCTGCATGACGCTGGACACGAGGTCATGAATCACTCCAACGACCATGCCCACTTCACAAAGCTTTCCAAACAGCAAATGCAGGAAAATATTGAAGCCTGCAACGACAAGGTTGAGGCGGTCACTGGGGTGCGTCCCACCCTCTTCCGCCCGCCCTACGGGGAGTATGACGACAACGTGGTGCTGGCCACCCGGGATTTGGGCATGGAACCCATCCAATGGGACGTGGACAGCCTGGACTGGAAGGAGCTTCCAGCCTCTGAAATTACCCAACGGGTGACCAGCAAAGTGCAGACCGGGTCCATCGTGCTCTTCCACAACGCCGCCCTTCACACACCCGAGGCCCTGCCCGCCATTCTTGAAGCCCTGCTCCAGGAGGGGTACACCTTCGTGCCCATTTCCCAGCTTATCCTCCCCGGGGACTGCGGTGTGGATTACACCATGGACCACACAGGCAAACAGTGCCCCATGTAGCAAAAAAGCCCGGACTTTCCTTATGAAAGTCCGGGCTTTTTGCCCTGTCTAGGAAGGTATATTTTTCAGTAAAAAACAACCTGCGGGCGACCTTTGATGAGAGAGGGAACAAGAGCCTTTAGAAAATGAGAAAAATTTTATCGCAATAAAAATAGTGAGAAAAATGTTTTCGAAATGTTGAAAACTGGAAAAAATTGTTGTATAATGCCATCCAAGATACAACTCACAGGATGCAGCGGTGGCAAAGCTGGTCGTACAGGACGGCCCCCGTTGGATAAAAAAGAAAGGAGGCTCAGGACACAATCGCCCCCTCAAAAAAAAGCGTGTACACGTGGACGCGACATATATATTATAACAAAAACCTCGGTGATCCCTATGGATGACTTGAGATTTTTTTCTTTTATAGGCAGAAAATTTAGTGGCACGAAGGATTTTGGGGATGGGAAGATTTTATTTGTGAAGGCTGTATCTTATAAAAAGTGTGAAAGTGATGTGACGAGGATGAACAAGCAATGTATCTCCGCACTACTGGCCACAGCCCTTCTTCTGGGCAATGCGCCGGTTGCATCGGCGAGTCCCCGGTATCGTGAAGAAAGTTACCACAGCATTGCGGAGGCTGCGGTGGCAATGAACGATATGACGTCGGGTGTCTTTAAGCTGCCAACGGACAAAAGATACCCGGCCTATGAGGACGCATTCCGTGTAACAGGAATTGCGTCTTATACAAACAACGGTGGAAGATATCAGAGCAGTGTCATCGAAAATGCCTTTGACGGCGACCCCAATACCCACTGGGAGACCGGGCGGCCCAATTCGGCCACCTTTACCAACGAGGTCGTGGTGACCTTTGAGCAGGTAGAGGAAATCAACCGTGTTGTCTATAAGGCAAGGCGGGATGCGGGCAACAAGGGTTTTGCCACCAAGGTGGCCATCTATTCCTCCCTGGAGGAGACGGGGGACGACTTCCGCCTGGTGGGCAGAACCGAGGCCGCTAAGCACGGCGGTTTTACCGAGTTCAAATTTGAAAGCACCCAGTTCAAGCGGCTTAAATTCGTGTTCGAGGAGGCCTTTGACAACTGGGCCTCGGCCAGCGAGCTGCAATTTTTCCGGGAGGATGTTCTGGGCGACACCATTGGCAGTGTGTTTACAAACGGGCTGCAAACCGAGCTGGCCCAGGACTATCAGTCGCTGGACGCGGTGGAGCAGTTGGAGAGATTGGCGGCGGCCCATCCATTCAAAGAAGACTATCTCTCCATTGCACAAGCGGCCAAGCAGTTGTATTTCAATCCCGATTTATACCGGGATGCATATGTCATCACCGCATCCCAAAGAGGGCATGAAAGCAGCGAGGCCAGCCAGCACAACATTCCCCGTGCGGTCATCAGCATGGACAGCTTCGGCCGGTATGTTGTGCCCAACGAGACCATTTCTGTCTATGTGGATGCCGACCCCAATGGCGTGATGCCCACGCTGGGCTTCGGCCAGATTGCCGATGACAAGAACGGCTGGCGCAGAGAGTATTCCCTCAAGCCGGGCAAGAATGTCATCACGGCTCCCGGACCTGACAACATGAACCCGGCGGCAGTCTATGTCATCAACAAGGCACTGCCCGAACAGCAGGCCTATGCCCCTCGTGTTCGTATGGAGGGGGGCACGGCATTCCCCATCTATCGCCACGGCGAAACCTCGCCCGAGCAGTTTAAACAAGACCTCATTGCCTACTGCGAAAACATCAGCATCAACAATGAGGACTTCTACCATGGGGTGCCCGAGGGTAAGTTCTACAACATCGCAGAGCTGACCTCTGAGAACAATACCATTTCCACCAGTGCCTTTGGTGCTCTCAAGGGCATTACCGAGATGAAGGGCAAATACACCGTTGCCGACACCATGGACTACTATGAAGAGGTTTGGCATCACTTCCAGACCATCAGCGGTTACAGCGCAGAGGCCGAGGACCCCCGGGACCAGCTGTTCACCGGCAAGTTTAACACCCGTATCTTCTGCCAGGGGCCTTTTGGTTTTTCGGATTGGGGCTATGTGGGCTTCAACGGCGGCAAGGCACCGAAGCGCGATACTGGCCTCTTTAAGGGCATTGTGCAGCCTGTTGCCTTCACCGGCGGCGATTGGGGCTATCTCCACGAGTGGGGACACAACCTGAACACGGCACGCATTGAGCATGGCGAAGTGACGAACAACATCTATGCCATGGAAATTCAGCGTATGATGGGTACAAGGCACACGAACTACCCCGATTATAACACCATTTACAAGACCTTCAGCGGTGAGACCTACTCTCACGGCTACTTCACGAACCTTGCGGTTCTGATGCAGATCCAGGATACCTATGGCAATGATACCTACGGCAAGGCGCAAAGCATTGCGCGCCGCAATCCGGACGGCGTGCTGAACGGTCTGCGCAACAACTTGGAGCGCATGGCAGTGTGCATGTCGCTCGCGGCAGACACCGATTTGATGGACTTCTTTGAAACCCATCACTATGTGCAGGTGACGCCTTTCATGCGCGAGAAGGTTGCGCATCTGCAAAAGCCCACAGTCAAGGTGGAGTATATGCACGGTAAGGCATATGGCTATCAGGGCCAGGGCTTTACCGAGGCGGTGCAGCCTGAAATTCTGACCATTGTGAGCGATACCACTGTAAATACGAACAAGCTGGTATTCGGCATTGACGAAGCAAACCGTGAGCACCACATGGGCTATGAGATTTTCCGCGACGGCGCACTCATCGGCTACACGGTCGGCGATAGCTTTGTGGATAAGAACATCGACCCGAATCAGAACTACCTCTATGAGATGGTGGCATACGATAAGAAGCTGGGGACAGCCGCAAAGGTACAGCGTTACAGTGCAATGCCCACACTGCTTGCAGAAGCAGGTGTGACCATCGCACTGCATGACTCCTTCGAACCGCTCGACTATGTTAGAGCGCTCGACTCTCTGAACAATGACCTGACGGGCACGGTCAAGGTGCTGGAAAGCAATGTAGACGTCTCGCGCAAGGGCACGTATGCGGTCAAGTTCGAGGTGGAGAATCAGGGGATTGCGGTGCAGGCTGTGATGCCAGTCACGGTTGTCAGCGACCTGGTGTACGTCAGTGATGTCGAGTGGTCCTCCTCCCATGCCGGCTATGGCAGAATTGAAAAAGACCTGGGACAGGGCAGAAAGCCCCTCAAGACCTTTGAATTGGTAGGGACCAAAACCTATGCCAAGGGCGTTGGGATGCACGCCATTTCGGAGCTTACCATCGATCTCACAGGCAAGGATTTTGACACCTTCTCGACCTATGTCAGCGCAGACGGCAATGATACGAGCGATCGCACCTCTGTCCACTTTGAAGTTTATGTGGACGGCGCCTTGGCGGCAAAGAGCGATGTGCTACGCGTGGGCACACCCAAGCAGTATATCAGCGTCCATGTGAAGGATGCAAGCGAACTGCATCTCGTGATGAGCGACGGCGGCAACGGCATCTCGAACGACCGCGGTGTTTGGGCAGATGCGAAGTTCACCAAGGGTAACTGCAAGCCCACCCTGGCCTTTGAAGCAACCTCTGCCTCGGTCAAGCTGGGCGAGGCATTTGACCTGAAGGCTGGCCTGACCGCAACCGACATCGAAGATGGCAATCTGCTTGACCAGGTTGTGGTTCGCGAAAACGGATTTGATACAAACAAAACCGGTGTTTACAAGGTAGACTATGTTGTAACCGATAGCGATGGTAACGAAACCACACTGACCCGTGAAATCGTGGTATACAGCTCTGCTGCATATCTCGGCGACATGGACTGGAAGAACGCAAGCATTGAATATGGCAGAATCGGCAAGAACGGCAATATCAACGGACAGCCGATTAAGCTGTTGGTAGATGGCGAGGTCAAGACCTTTGAAAAGGGCATCGGCACCCACGCGAAGTCCGAAATCGTGTATGACCTGCGCGGCAAGGAATACACCCATCTGGAAACCTATGTCGGTGTGGACAGAAATGTACGGGAGCAGGATGCTTCCAGCGTTACGTTTACCATTCAGGCAGACGGCATTACCGTGTTTGAAAGCGGGCTGATGAAGTGGTACACACCGGCAAAGTTTGCACGCGTGCCGCTGGCCGGTGTTTCCGAGCTTAAGCTCATTGTGGGCGACGGCGGCAATGGCATCGGCGTTGACCACGCCTCCTTTGGCGGCACCAAGCTGCTGGTGACCAATTCCGTGCCCACCTTGGAAGTCCCCAAGGATGAAGCGGTGAAAATCGGGGAAGTCCTCTCCGATGTTTTTGGTGCCTATCGTGCCATTGACCCCGAGGATGGGGACATTACGGCCAAGGTTTCGGTTTCCGGCACCGTGGACTATGACAAGACCGGCAAATACCCCATCTCCTATCAGGTCACCGACAGCGACGGCAACACCGTCACCGCGCAGCGCGTGATTTCAGTTGTCGATATGCGCGACTTTACCTATGTATCTGACGCGGATTGGGTCAGCGCAAACTGTAGCTGGGGCACGGTTAAGAAGGATCTCGCGCCCGGTGGCAACACCATTCGTTTGACCGATGAGGCAGGCAAGGAAGTCCGCTTTGAAAAGGGTCTTGGCACGCATGCTGTCAGCACCCTGGTCTATGACCTGACCCAGATGGATGCGGCATACTTCTCCTCCTATGTGGGCGTAGACCGTGGTATGTATGGTAGCGTCGGTAGCGTGGGCTTTGAGGTCTGGCTGGATGGGGAAAAGGTCGCAGAAACCCAGACCATCAACTCCAGAGACCCCATGCAGTACATCGAGGTTGACCTGGCCGGTGCCAAGGAGCTGAAGCTGGTGGCCAACGACGGCCACAATGGCAACGGCTCTGACCACGCCGCCTGGGGCGACACCAAGTTCCATTTCGCCAACCCCGACAGAGCCAATAAAAAAGAATTGGCCGCCCTGGTGACCGAGAGCGAAAAGCTGGTGCAGGAGGAGTATACCCAGGACAGTTGGGCCGCCTTTGCCACCGTGCTGGAACAGGCCAAGGCCCTGCTGGCCCAGGAACATCCCACCCAGCAGGACGTGGATGAAATGGTCCTCGCCCTGACCGAGGCCACCAAGCAGCTGGTGCCCTTTGGGGACAAAACTGCTCTGCTGGCCGTGCTGACCCAGCTGAAGGAGCTGGACCTCAGCAAGTACACCAAACACTCGGTGGAGACCATCAAGGGGGCCGTTGTCAAGGGCGAAGAAGCTATGCAGACAGCCATGACCCAGAAGGACGTGGATGCCCTGACCGAGCAGCTGCGCGTGGTGTACGGCGGTGCCGAGCTCAGTGAGCATAAGGTGCGTCTGGGTCAGGCCGTGACAGCGGCCTACGACCCCAAGTATGACGACTACCAGAATGTGGAGATGTGGGGCGAGTACGAGCTCACCAGAAGCCACTATAAAGCGGTCTATGAGGGTGAAACGGTGCATACCGAGTTGCAGCTGGACCTCATGGTAGGCTTTATGGAGCAGTACATGGAAATGCTGGAACGGCAGGGGGCGAACCTGTCCGACCTGAAGACCGCTTTGGCCCAGCTGAAGGGGCTGGACCTCAGCAAGTACACCAAGCACTCGGTGGAGACCGTCAAGGCAGCGGTTGCCAGGGCGGAAGAGGCCATGCAGACAGCCATGACCCAGAAGGACGTGGATGCCCTGACCGAGCAGCTGCGCGAGGTGCATAGTGGCGCTGAGCGTAGCGCCCAGAAAGTTCGTTTGGGCCAGGCCGTGACAGCGGCCTACGACCCCAAGTATGACGACTATCAGAGTGCCGAGATGTGGAGCGAGTACGACTACATCAGAAGCTACTACAAAGAGGTATACGAAGGCGAAACGGCCCATACTGAAATGGAGCTTGAGATTATGGTTGGCTTCATGGAGCAATACATCGAAATGCTGGAACGAAGCGGAAGCTAAGTCTGAGATCCCCTCTCCCCCCGTCAAAGCCTCCGGTTTAGGCGGGAGGAGGGGGCCCTATCAGGGCCTGATAGCGGCAGGTATCGCAAGATGCACCTATATTTTTTCACCCGCATCCTGCGCCCTGCCGCTATTCAAATATCAAAATTTTGTCTGTGCAGAATTCTGCCACCTGTGCCCCAAATCACTTGCGATTGTGGGGCAGATCGTCACCTTCCTGCACGGGTCATCAAACAGGCTAGGGCTCTCTCTGGCAGCGAAAAATCCTCCCTGGCATAGATGGCTCCACCTTTTTAACAGACGTAAAGACCGGCACTGAGAATGATACTCAGTGCCGGTCTTTTTATGGATTATGGTTCCATCTGTGCAATACAGGTGGACAGATCGCCTACTCCGACATGGCTAAATGAACTCCTTCTTTCTTTTTATATGCGCCAAAGGATTTCGGCATTGCTTTCACTCAGTACAACTTTCTCAATAAACTGTACAGCTACTAGAGCCTTCCTGAAAAGTCCAGGTTGCGAAATGCCCTTTGCTTCACATCCTGTCCCAGTAGCACATTCCCTGCTCTATTTTTGTGAAAAGGCGTAGACCGTGGTATGGCGATAGAGTTCGCCGGAGCGGAGAATGTGGTTTAGACCGTGGTGGGCCCATCACTTTTGGCCCCGTAATCCAGAATTTCCGCTGTCATTTCGCAGACTTTAGAATGTCACCTTTTCCCAGAAGATCCAAGCACTGGCACTGGGAGTAGGCAACTCCCTCCATCACACCCCGGATGAAATTGCCCGGCTGTGCATGGCACTGAGGCCTACAAAACCCCTCGGGCCTTTTCATCCAGCAAGGGGGACTACTCCCCCATGAAATAAGGCAAGAAAAGCAGGGGATTGGCACCAATCAGAAGTTTTTACAGTATAAACTGGGATTTTATCGACCTATCGTCCTGGCAACCGATTCTTTCAGCGCAAAAAGGTGTCGCCGCAGAATAAAAATTCTGTGGCGACACCTTTTTGCCAAACTTCCTACCAAAATCCTTTTTTGCAACACAGGTTGCTTCCAAGGAAAGTCTATACACGATATTAGGTGCGATAAAACACCAATCAGCGCAGAAGCTTGCGGTAGAGTTCCTTGACCTGCTTGACTGTGGCTTGGCGTGGATTCCCCGCTGTACACCGATCGGCAAGCGCAGCAATGGCGAGCTCGTCCAACGCCCCCTCCAGCCGGGTACAAAGCTCCAAATCCTTCAATACTCTATCGGTGCCGGTGCGCTCCATCAGCTCCTCCACCCGCCGCACCAGGCCGCTCACAGCCACAGCCTCGCTGTGGCAACAGCAGCCTACCCGCTTGGCCAGGGCAGCATAGCGTTTCCGAGCTGAGAAGTCCCCCTGCTCTCCCAGGCCGGCGTTGAAGGCGATGATATGGGGCAACAGCAAGGCATTGCAGCGCCCATGGGGCAGGTGCAACAGCTCTCCCATGGCATGGGCCATGCCGTGGCAAAGGCCCAGCGTGGCATTATTAAATGCCATGCCCGCCATGCAGGATGCACTATGGAGCTTTTCCCGCGCTTCCATATTTGCTCCGTTCTTCACTGCGGTCAGCAAATACTCCATGACCAGGCTTACGGCCTTTTCGGACAAAGCATCCGTAAAATCGGTAGCCTCGGGAGAGACATAGGCCTCCACGGCATGGGTAAGTACATCCAGTCCGGTGTCTGCCGTTACATGAGGCGGCACACTGACAGTAAAGCCGGGATCCAGCAGGGCGTAGTCGGGCAGCATCGCATCATCAATTAAGGGATACTTTGTCCCCGCCGCCCGATCAGAGAGGACGGAGAAGGAGGTGACCTCGCTCCCCGTTCCGCTGGTGGTGGGAATGGCAACGAAAAGAGGCTTCTCTGCACCGGCAGCCTGAATATAGATATAGCTCACGGCCTTGCCCGTATCGATGGCAGAACCTCCACCCAGGGCAATCACCGTATCCGGACGGAAGCAGAGGATATGCTCCACCCCCTTCGAAACCAGCTCCACCGTGGGGTTTGGCACCACTTGCTCAAAAACCTCCCACTCGGCCCCCACCTGGTCCAGCAGCTCGGTCACCCGCTTTACCCCACCGGACTGGGTCATAAATGGGTCACAGACGACGCAGGCCCTGCGGATGGGCAGTTCGGTGAGCCGTTCCAGGGCACTGGCCCCCGTATATATCTTGGTATGAATTGAAAACATGTCCATAATATCAGTCCCTATGTAATGCCAATAAAGGTTTTGACATTGGCAATTCCTGAATTTTCTGTATTACTAATGCGGAAAATGCGCTGACAGCCTGCCAGTTCCAGCTTCTCCTCTGCCGCATGAAGACATGCCTCATCGGGGGCCAAATCGGTTTTTGTCACCAGTCCGATGGCTGGCTTCCCGAACATTCCGACAAAGCCCGGGGCAAAAACTGTCTGCTCATCGGTGCAGTCCTGAAGCAAAACCACCATATCCGCATCGGCGGCGGTGACGATGAGTGCCCGGTAGAGTGTGCGATTCTCCACATACTCCCCCGGCGTGTCGATGGCATTATGAATAATCTCCACAGCCTGGGTTTTCTGATAATGCAGCTGCTCGCCGTACATAGACTGACAGAAGCTGGTTTTGCCTGCCCCAGTTCGACCCACCAGCATAATTTTCTTCATCTTTTGTTCCTCACTACGTCTTTGTGATGGCCGTGGATGAGAACTCCAGCATGCCGGAAAGCACCGAAAGCACCGCCGTGAGGGCTGCCTCCACACTATCTACATCCCCTGAAACCACCACTGAACCACTGAAGCGATCCACAAAGGCCAAAGAAACGCCTGCGGCCTTACTGGCCACATCACCGGCAATGATGGCCGCCTCGCTGGGGGTAATGGTCAGGATGCCAATGGCCCCTGTGTTCTCTCCTGTAATACCCAGTTTTTTATATAAGTCGTCCACAGGGTTGGCAATCACATGAGCCAGAGTTACCTGTTTACCAGGTACAAATTCTTGTATGATGCGTTGCTTTTCTTGTGACACATCCATCACCTCTCAAGGATTGGGCACCCCCAATCCTTCCTATCAATAAAGTGTTTGAAACAGCTCCAGGTGGGGGCTTGGGATGACAACTGCGGAAAGCAGTTTCCCCATCTTCTCGGCGGCGGCAGCGGCACAGGCCGTCCCCGCCTCCACAGCCGAGACATCCCCAGTCATGACCAAAAAAGACTTTCCGCCAATTCCTCCACCCAGGCGGAGCTCCATCAGCGTCACGTCGGCACCCTTTACAGCTGCATCAGCCCCCCTGATGGAGGCCGTGATACTGAGATACTCCACAATTCCCACCGCATTGACCCCTTCGGGCTTAGTGCGGTGGGAAATGGCTTGAACAACCTGGGGGTGTACTCGGGGAATGATCACCTGATCCACCACTCTTTTCTTGCCCACAGCCGCTCCGGCCTCCACCGAGCACTGGACCGCCGATACCTCACCCGTGACCATGACATGATACTTCCCCGGGCAGCTTGTCCTCGCAGAGATAAGCCGCACTTCAGCGGCCTTGAGCATGGCGTCAGCCGCCTGCATCCCCGTTGCAATACTGTTCAGTTCCAGAAAGCCTATGGTTTCCATCGCCGGAAGCCCCCCCATGGTCATTGTACTGCGGTCCTTTGCCGCACGGTCCAAGTCGATGCTTCCCCTCAGGTCTCCACGCTGTCGATGATACCGACAATCGCTGCATCAATCGAAATTTCCTCTTTGCCAAAGGCCCTGCGGGCGGTGCTTCCGCTGACGCTCAGCACCCGCTCGCCGATGCCGGCACCCACCACATCGGCGGCCACAAAGGTCCGCTCGGTAGGCTGATAGTCGGGAGTCAGCTCACGCACAACCATGAGCTTGAGCCCGGAGAGGGTCTGCTCCTTTTTGGTGGCCCAGACATGACCGATCACTTCGCAAATCAGCATACTTTTTCCTCCAGACTGACATTCTTCTCCCGCAGCACATCTCGTGCCAGGGGGGTTATAACCGTGCCCGCAGCCACCTGCAGCACACCTCCGCTTCCGCAGCTGCGGCAAAGCTTACGGGCCTCCTCGGCGGTCAGCAGGCCGGGAGCTTCCACCCGATTTTCCTTCTCCGTCGCAGCGTGGGAGGGCACATGGGTCAGCTTCCGAACCAACTCCCCCTTAGGCGCAACACACACGCCAAAGCGGCCCAGTTGGGCGGTGTACTCCTCCAGCATGGCATAATAGCGGGGATTGGCCTGGTGCTGATACCGCCTGTGAGCAAGCCCCTCGGCCGCCAGATAGACCCCCTTGCCGGACAAAAGAGCCTCGGATACGGCCCGAGCCCCCGGACAGCTTCCCCGGCCCAGTGCCAGGTCGGCCAGAAGGGCCGGAGCCACATCGTCCAGCAGGACGAAGTCATAGGCATCCAAGCTCCCGGAGGTTTCGTAAGCCTCTACACCTTCCAGCCCATAGCTGGAACGCAGGGCATCCCAGTCTCCGTTCCCAACAAGCAGGGCACGGGGACCGGAGGCCACCTCCTCCTGTCTGCCCAAGGCGGCCACGACCTGACGGGTGATGCACTCAATCAGCTCAGCGGTTAGTTCCATATTGCAGCCTCCTTACAGCACAATCCGCCCAACATCTCCACATCGGAAAGCGCAGGCGTCTGCCTCGTCTAAATCAATATGTATGGCAGAGAACATGCCGGTGCATACCCTAATCTCCACATCGCCAAACACAATCGGCCGAGCCGTTTTCATCTCCACCTTGACCCGCTGTCCATCACTGACCCCGATGCGTGCGGCATCCTCAGGGGTCAGATGAATATGGTTTTGGGGTACCATGGCACTCTGCTCAGCCTGGATGCCCCGGGTACCCACATAGAGGCTCACATCGGGGCAGCCGGATAGGTCCCCCGACCGGCGAACTGGGGCATGCAGCCCCAAGGCCTTGGTATCCGCCCAGGTAAGCTCCACCTGGGTGCGCTTCCGAACCGGACCGTAGACGGCCACGCTGCGAAGCTCTCCCTTGGCCGTAACCACACTGACCTGCTCACAGGCCAGAAAATGACCGGGCTTGGACAAACACTGCTTGGGGGTCAAGGTGTGACCCGGCCCAAAGAGTGCATCCACATCGGCCTGGCTCAAGTGTACATGGCGCTCCCTCACCTCAACGGGGAGGTCATTTCCACTCTTTTCAAGCTGCAAATACCGGGTGACCACATTTATTACCACGGTTCTAAGCTCTTGTTCATTCATGGGTTTCACCCCTTTTCTTTTCCAATCGGAGCATCAGAATGTAAAAGGCGCTGCTCAGGCGGTTCAAGGCCCGCAACAGGTCCTCTCGCTCCGCTGTCCCGTCAGCATGACAGAAGGCATTCACGGCAGCAAGCTCCACCTCACGGGACTGGGCACGCAGACGGTTGAGCGCGGCCGAAACCGTTCCCAGCCGATAGTCGGCCAACAGATGCCCTATGCCAAAATTCTCCTTGGGATGGTGGGACTGCTCCCGCAGGCCCTTGGCATCCAAGCACAGCACAGTAAGCTCGGGCAGGGGCTTGCCGGTGACCTCACAGGACAGAATGCTCCGACACAGCACCAGAAGCTCGCCCAAATCCGCCGTGCACCCTTCCTCACCAGCGGCATGCGTGGCAGTCTGGAGGCAGATTATTTCCGCCTCCAGACTGTCCAGCTTGCCCCGCAGAACAATGCGAGGGTGATTTTTGGGAACCAGGACATTGCCGTGAAGGTGGGTCATGTGCTCCGGCTTTGCGTGCAAAGCCCGCCCATCCTCGGTGACAAAGCGGCCGGTGGTCATCTCTGCCGCCGGGCGGATATCCGAATTTTCGGGCGGAGCATCCTCCACCACAAGGGTAAGGCGCATGTCCTTGATGTAGTCCCGGGCCTGTTGGGTCACATAGTCTCCCTTTTTGACACGAATCTCTCTGTGCTGATGCTTCAGGTAAAGCTGGCGGACAGTATCCTCCTGAATGACGTTCATGCCGCCCCGCCCTCCTTTCTAAGACGGCAGGGCTTCATCCCCGCCACCCTTCTTACTCCTTCACGGTGGGTAGAATACCCTCCACTTCCATGTGGGGGCGGGGGATGACGTGTACGCTCACAAGCTCACCCACACGGGTGGCGGCGGCGGCCCCGGCATCAGTGGCAGCCTTGACGGCACCCACATCGCCCCGAACCATCACGGTCACCAGACCGCCGCCCACATGCTCCTTGCCGATGAGGGTGACATTAGCGGCCTTCACCATAGCGTCAGCCGCCTCAACGGAGCCAACCAGCCCCTTGGTTTCAATCATGCCCAATGCCTGTAAATTCGCAGCCATTTTAATTTCCTCCTAGTATATTAATGTAATTTGATTACTCTACGGTAACGTGGGGGAGAATGCCTTCCACCTCGGTGTGGGGGCGGGGAATCACATGGACGGAGACCAGCTGGCCAACCTTGGCAGCAGCGGCAGCGCCGGCATCGGTGGCAGCCTTAACGGCACCCACATCGCCCCGAACCATCACGGTCACCAGACCGCCGCCCACCTGCTCCTTGCCGATGAGACTGACGTTGGCGGCCTTCACCATGGCATCTGCCGCCTCAATGGAGCCAACCAGCCCCTTGGTTTCAACCATACCCAAAGCCTGAAGATTGCTCATACTTTATATCCTCCTACTTCTTCGCCAGAACGGCGGCCAAAATTTCACGTGTGATGCGCTCCACGTCACTGCTGCTCATCTCACCGCAGGCAGCGGCGCAAGAGTGGGCGGCAGGGGCGGGAGTCTGTCCTCTCAGCTCCTCCAACTCCCGAATCCCCCAGGCGACCCGGCGGATGTTGAAGAGGTTTAGGGGGCTGACGTTATCCGAAGTGGCGCTGCCGCCCACCGCACCACAGCCCAGGGTGAGGGCGGGGGACAGGCTG
>CAZHWK010000012.1:0-13664 GCA_964536405.1 uncultured Oscillospiraceae bacterium | reverse complement strand
CCTCGGCAGGGATATACCGTCTGGCAGGGGGACAGCGGCAGGTCGGCAGCTTCGATAGGCAAAAACAAGGCAGCGCTTGCCAATGGGCAGTGCCACCTTGTTTTTCCATTTTTACATATGGAACCGCTTACGGGCCTCTTCCCGGAGGGAGGGGACCCGGCGCACGATAATCAGAGGAATGACCAGGGCCACGCAGATGGCCAGCACCACCACCGACCAGGTCAAATCCAGTTCCCGGTGGAAGTAGCTGTCGATGAAGCTCTCCACCCCCACCACAAACAGGCCCAGGGAACCGATCATCATGGTCAGGCTGGACAGCAGGCTGCGCCGCCGATCCCCCAGGAAAAACCCAAGGCCCACCACCATGGCGGCCCCCAGCAGGATAATGGGCAGGCCAAGGCCCACGTACCAGTCCATCCCCCCCAGTTCCACAGCGATGAGGGCCACATAGGCCCCCACCCCCACCGCATCCAAAAGCAGGCGCAGGTAAAGCGGCATCTTCCGAAAGACGAGGGGCGGCACCAGCCACACCCACAGCACCAGGGCCAGACCCATGCCATACAGGGACCACCAACGCTCATTGTGGAAAAATAGGTTGAGCAGCCCGCAGCACAGACCCACCGACAGGAACATGGCACTTAGAAGCAGGGCCAGCTCCATCCGGCTTACCGGGGGGACAATGCCGGGATCCTCCGGAAAGGGCTTTGGACTTTGGGTGTCCACCGGACTGCCCGGGTCCACCACCGGGGTCTGGCACAGGGGACAGGATGGGGCGGTGGGGTCCAGCTCCACCCCGCAGTGTACACAATAGGACATAGGGTTCCCCCTCCTTTTATCGGTTGGATGTGATACGCACCGGGATGCCCTCTTGCACCAGATGGCGGAAAAAGTCCCGCTCCACCTCGCTTTCCTTCACCGTCCCGGCAAAGGAAAGCTCCACGGTGTTGCCATAGCTGATGCAGGCGCAGTTGACCCTTGGCACATAGCTCTGCCCCAGAATGACCTCCATATGCCGGATGTGGGGAGCCATGGAGGGGGGAACCGTGAAGGGCCCGGGATTGGTGAAGGTGGCCGAATAGGGCCGTGTGCCCACAAAGCTGTACGTCATGCCCATAAACAAATCCTTCAAAAAGACCGGCACGGGCTGAAGCAGCTTATTTTGCTGAAAGCGGACATTGCGGGTAAATTGGGCTCGCATCTTTTGTTTGGTGATGTTCAGGCGCATATAGTGGTGAACCTGGGCCACGATTTCGGGAAAGGTATACTCCCCCAGGTTTGGGTCCACCGAGGGACGCACCGTGAGGATAAAGTTACGCAGGGTCTTGCTGGGAAAGTGGGGGCGCAGATTGATGGGTACGGCCAGAGCCACCGGCTTCATGCGCCGTGGTTTTTCCCGTTTCTGCTTTTCCAGCAGGGCTTCTATCAGCACGGCGGCCAGATATTCAGTCACCGACGCATTGTATTTTTTTGCGGTTTCCCGCAGCTTGTCCAGGGGCAGAAAGCCCATGGTCACATGGAAGGTATAAAATGGCTCGGGGGTGCCGAGGGCCTGATAGGCGGGCTTGTCATTCATGCTCAAAACCTTCCCCGCCCCCGCATGGCGGGCATAGGCATCCTCCATCTCCTCGGCAGGAGGCGGCTCGGTCAAATCGGGCAGGCCGTCGGCCACAGGCACGTCCACCCCGGTCTGGCGCAGGTACTCCCCCAGCAAGGCCCGAAAGAAGGTTAACGCCCCCGCCCCGTCGGCCAAGGCGTGAAAGGCCTCAAAGGAAATACGGTTTTCGTAATAATAAAACCGCACCAGCCAGCTTCCATCCTCCTGAAAACGCACAGGCTGACAGCAGTTGGAGATGTCAGGCTTCACAAAGGGTCCGGGGGCATTATTGGGTTCCAGATAGTACCAAAAAGCCCCTCGGCGGATACGGGTGGCAAACAGGGGGAACCGGGGAAGGGCGGCATCCACCGCCCGCTGTAAGGCCTGGGGGTCTACCTTGGCCGCCATCACCGCCGAAAAACGGTAAATGGCCGAGTATTCTTCCTTCTGAATGGCAGAGTAAATAAGAGCGGCATTGTCCAGCCGATACCACCGTTTTTCCTTCTTTTGTTCCATGGCTGCCGCCCCCTTTCTCAACGAACCTTATTGTACGCCATAGGGTGCGGTTTGTAAAGACAACCTATACAAGCAAGGGCAAAAATGATATACTATTTTGACAACCCACCAGAACCAATACCGCCTGGAGGCGTTTATATGACAAGGAAATTTTCTTGTCATATCCTGCAATCCCGGCATTTTAACACAAAGGAGGGGGACAGCTTGGCCAATCTGGACGCATTGAAGCTCAAGCGGGCATCTGCCCGCACCCCGGAAGAGCGACAGGCCGCCGAAGCCCGGCGGGTCAAACCCATTCGGGCCGCCCTCAAGGCGGCTCACTCTGCCATGAACCCGGACTCGCTGGAGCCCGACGATTTGGAGCGGCAGCGCAGAGGCCAGGAGCTTCTGGGCCAGCTGGTGGCCCCCAAGCTGGGCATGAGTTGGGAACCCTTTACCCTGAGCGGTATGCCCGCCGCCTGGGTGCGGCCGGAGCGGGGCCACGACAAGCGGCATGTCATTCTCTACTGCCATGGCGGGGGCTACACCTGTGGCAACCTGGGCTATTCCAGGGTTCTGGCCTCCAAGCTGGCCCATGTCACCGGGTATGAGGTTCTCTGCTTTGAGTACCGCCTGGCCCCCGAGCATCCCTACCCCGCTGCCCTGGAGGATGCTCAGAAGGCCTGGGATTATCTGATGCACCACGGCTATGGCGCCAAAAATGTCATCGTGGCCGGGGACTCGGCAGGGGGCAATCTGGCCCTGGTCCTCTCCCTGGCACTCAAGCAGTCCAAACGTATTTTGCCCCGGGCACTGATTCTCATGTCCCCCTGGACCGATATGACGGCCTCGGGCAACTCCTATACCGAAAAGGCCGAGCTGGACCCCACCATCACCATGAACTATATCAAAGCTGTCCGCAAGGCCTACGCCGGGGATTTGCCTTGGGGCGACCCCATGCTCTCTCCCCTGTTCGGGGATTTCACCGGCTTCCCCCCCATTCTCATCCAGGTGGGAGACCAGGAGCTGCTGCTCTCGGACTCGGTGCGCCTGCGGGACAGACTGGTGGCTACCGGCATCCCCTGCCGCCTGGAGGTTTGGAAGGATATGTGGCATGTGTTCCAGATGTACCCCATCCGTCTGGCCAAGGAGGCCATGGACAGCGTGGGGCGGTTCCTGCTGGAGCAGTTTTAAAAGAAGCGCAGAGGGCCCGGGAGCAGGGGGCTAAGACATGGAGCGGAGCGAACGGATTTTAGGCGGTATTCCGCATCCGCCTAAAAACGGCTTGCGAAGTCACAGAGGCTTAGACCCCGTTGCGAAGGGTCCGCAGCGTGACAGGCCCGTCCAAACCCACCACTCCCTCTCCTATCCGGGTTCCCCCCGGCCCACAAGTGTGCCGGGCTTACGCTAAAAACTTGCCCCCGGCAAGTTTTCTTCACGCTGCAGAGCGCGGAGGATAGGCACGCAGGAAGCACCCTGCGCTTACCACTTGTTCGACATACAAAAAAGCCACCCGATTTCTCGGGTGGCTTTTTCTGTTTCCTATGTAGGAAATTAGCCGGCAGTGATGGCACCGGTGGGGCAAGTGCCCTCGCAGCTACCGCAGTCAATGCAGGAACCGGCGTCGATCACGTACTGGGAGTCGCCCTGGGAAATAGCACCCACGGGGCAGGAATCGGCGCAAGCGCCGCAGCTGACGCAAGCGTCACTGATCACATAAGCCATTGGAAATACACCTCCGCAATTTAAGTCGGTTTTTGGCGGTCATACCGCTTAAGAGTGATTATATCATAACTTCAAAAAAAAGCAATCTATTTTCGGTCGTGATGGGGCTATTTTTTTATGACAAAAAGCGGGGCTTTTGCTTTTTGTCGGCAAAACTTCCATCCCCCTCTCCCGCCAAGTCCTCATGCTTGAAAAAATGCTCCGGGAAGGGGCCATGGCACATCCTTGTTCCTATTGGGGCGCTTGCCCAGGTCTAAATTTTCTGGGCGCAAGTTCTGCTCTTGGCTTGACTGCGTAAAAATAATATGTTATAAACGTTACGATAAGGTCTTTCTTCGGAAATGAGTTTTTCTCTACTGGCGGTAAAGCCCGCGAGCGATAAGCTAATTCGGTTCAATTCCGAAGCCAACAGATAGTCTGGACGGGAGAAGAAGGCTTTCAGTCATTTGGGCTGGATGCTATCTTTCTCTTTTTATTTGTCGAGGCTTGACAATATAAAAGATTTCATGGCATCCAGTCATCAAACCCGTTTATTCTGGCGTGGTTTGATGTCTGGGTGTTTTTTGCTTATTCCCGGAAAGGCTTCTGGCAAAAAAGAGAAAAAATAGCACAAAACAGCGAATTTAAAAGGAGTGCTTGCAATGAATGACCTAAAAGAGCCACAGAACCCGCTGGAAACCGAGCCAATCAAAAAGCTTATCATCAAATACTCCATACCGACAACTTTAACCCTGATGGTCAACTATCTTTATAACATTGTTGACCAAATCTTTGTGGGGCAGGGTGTCGGGATTACCGGAATGGCCGCCACAAGCGTAGCCTTTCCCCTAACCATCATAGCCATTGCCGTCGCCCTGCTGATTGGAGACGGCTGTGCCACCAATATCAGCCTGTGCCTGGGGCGAAAGCAAAGGGAAATGGCCGACCGGACCATAAGCCATTCCGTAACACTGCTCGTCCTTTCCGGGGTTGCGCTGGCCCTGCTCTGCAACATCTTTGCCCCTCAGATCGTCCTGTTATTCGGCTCCACTGACACCGCCTTTCAAGCTTCGCTGACCTATACCCGCACCATTGTATGGGGACTTCCCTTCCTGATGCTCAGCTCCGCCCTTACGGCAATCATTCGGGCAGACGGAAATCCGAAGTACACCATGAAATGCATGATGCTTGGTGCTGGGCTAAATCTTATTTTAGACCCCATCTTTATTTTTTCGTTAAATATGGGGCTGTTTGGTGCAGGGATTGCAACTGTAATCGGTCAAGCCGTGGCAGGTCTTCTTTGCTTTTCCTATTTAAGAAAGTTAAAGACTGTCCATATCCAAAAAGATGCTCTCATGCCAACCTGGCAGCTTTCCAGGCAAATTTTGACCCTGGGCTTTCCAAGCCTGCTCACGCAAATTATGACCGCAGTGGTGCAGATTTCCATGAACAACCTTATGACGATATATGGTGCGCAAAGCGTATATGGCAGTGATATTTCCTTATCCGTCTACGGTATGATGATGAAGGTATATCAAATTGCCCATTCCATGTTTGTCGGTGTTTCCTCTGCGACCCAGCCCATTAACGGCTACAACTTTGGCGCAAAGCACTATAAGCGAGTAAAAGAAACCTATCGCCTTGCATCTACCATTGCCTTGTTTATCTCCGTGATATGGTTTGTCATCTACCAGGTATTTCCACGCCAAATTGGTATGCTGTTTGTGCTCGGCGACCCGGTCTATGCAGACGCTTCCGAGCATTTCTTCCGACTGTATATGCTTGCCTTTTTCCTCTATGGGTTACATATGGTGACCGCCTCCTTTTTACAGGGCATCGGAAAACCTGCAAAGGCTCTGCTTATCCCACTTTCCCGGCAGGCGGTATTTTTAATTCCTTTGTCTATTATCCTCTCTGGCCGGTTTGGCTTGGACGGAGCCTTGCTGGCTGTTCCCATCGCAGATGTACTGGTCTTTGTGCTCGCCTTCACGCTGGCCTTGACCGAGTTCCGGAGCTGGAAGAAAGGGCAGTGGCTATAAACCCACTGAATTAGGATACGATTTTCAACGGCTTATGGGCATTTTCATCCTTTTCAAAAAGGCTATGAAGGAAACAATATCCCGCAGCTTCACACACAGGTCATGTGAATTTGGCCCATAAAGCCCCCCGAAGCACATGTGTTCCGGGGGGCTTTTGAACCTTCCCTATGAATGTCATCCCTTTTACGGCTGTTTTTGCTGCTCCGCAATCAAGATTCCGGCTTCTCTTTTCAGGCATGGGCTGGAATGGCCCATGCGCCATAAAAAATAGCCCTTTCACGGCTATTTTTTGGTCTGGGAGGATACAATAACCGGGAGGTGATTTTCATGTTGGACAGAAAAACAGGTTCTATGGAAACAGCGGGCAGTCTGGCCCCCGAGTTGGAGGGCGCTCCCCACTCTGCGGGGCACACCCCACGCCACACACCCCCCAAGCAGGAAAAGCCCCAGCCCAAGGGAGGGATGCGCCATCCCGGATAATCGTTTTACAGGCAGGGCCGAAGCCGCCTTGCGCCTGGCCCAGGACAGCTCGGCCACCCTGGGCCATGGCTATGTGGGAAGCGAACATCTGCTGCTGGGCCTTCTGCGGGAGGGCCAAGGCATGGCCGCCCGGGTGCTCACCACCGCCGGACTGAGCGAGTCCGATGTGACGGCCGCCATCACCCGGATGGTTGGCGTTGGGGTACCGGGTGCCCTGCCTTCTCAAGGGCTGACCCCCCGGTGCAAGCACATCATTGAACTTTCCATTGCCGAGGCCGGGCGGCTGGGCCACCGCTATGTGGGCACCGAACATCTACTGCTCGGCCTTCTGCGGGAGAGCGACGGGGTGGCCGGGCGGGTGCTGGCCAACACAGGCAAGGACCCCCGGAAGCTGTATGGGGAGGTCATTGCCGCCCTGGGGGGCGAAAGTGCACCCCCGCCGCCCCCCTTTCGCTCCCAGAGCAAGCCCCGGGAAAAGGAGTTTGGAGAAACGAAATTGCTGGACCAATTTTCACGGGATTTAACCCGTCTGGCCTCCTCCGGGGCCTTGGATCCGGTGGTGGGCCGGGACGCCGAAATTCGCCGGGTCATTCAAATTCTGTCCCGCCGGAGCAAGAATAACCCCGCCCTCATCGGGGAACCCGGCGTGGGCAAAACCGCCGTGGCCGAAGGGCTCGCCCTAAGGATTGCCGGGGGGGATGTGCCCGATTCCCTGCTGGGCAAGCGGGTCCTCTCCCTGGACCTGTCCTCCACCGTGGCGGGCACCAAGTACCGGGGCGAATTTGAGGAGCGTGTGAAAAACCTGCTGGCCGAGGTGCGGCGGGTGGGGGATGTAATCCTCTTCCTGGATGAGTTGCACACCATCGTAGGGGCGGGCAGCGCCGAGGGGGCCATTGATGCGGCCAACATCATCAAGCCCGCCCTGGGCCGGGGGGAAATCCAGGTCATCGGCGCCACCACCCTGGAGGAATACCGCAAATATATCGAAAAGGATGCCGCTTTGGAGCGGCGGTTTCAGCCCGTGGTGGTAGCCGAGCCAAGCCCCGACACCGCCCTGACCATTCTTCAAAGCCTGCGGGATCGCTATGAGGCCCATCACAAGCTGAGTATTTCCGATGAGGCTCTGGAAGCCGCTGTCCACCTCTCCCGCCGGTACCTCCCCGACCGCTTTTTGCCGGACAAGGCCATTGACCTGATGGACGAGGCCGCCTCCCGGGTGCGGATGGAGCGGCAGGCCGCCCCCGCCGATCTGCGGGACCTGGAGGAAAAGGTTGCAAAGGCCCAGCGGGAGAAGGAGGAGGCCATCCGGGGGCAGGACTTTGAAAAGGCCGCCATGCTCCGGGATGCCGAGCGGGACTTTCGGGCCGAGTTGGAGCAGGAGCGAACCGCCTGGCGGTGCGGTCACAGCGCCGGGGCGGTAAATGCCCAGGATGTGGCCGCCGTGGTAGCCGATTGGACCGGGGTGCCGGTTACCGCCCTCACCCAGGCCGAAAGTGACCGCCTGCTCCATCTGGAAGAGGAGCTTCACCGCCGGGTGGTGGGCCAGGAGGATGCGGTGCGGGCGGTGGCCAACGCCGTGCGCCTGTCCCGGGTGGGCCTTGGGGACCCCAAGCGGCCTACGGGGGCCTTCCTCTTCCTGGGCCCCACCGGCGTGGGAAAGACCGAGCTGTGCCGGGCCTTGGCCGAAGCCCTCTTCGGCAGTGAGGAAGCCCTGCTGCGCTTTGACATGAGCGAGTATATGGAGGCCCATACGGTGGCCCGGCTCATCGGCTCGCCCCCCGGCTATGTGGGCCACGAGGAGGGGGGCCAGCTTACCGAAAAGGTGCGGCGCAAGCCTTACTGTGTGGTGCTTTTTGACGAGCTGGAAAAGGCCCACGAGGATGTGTGGAGCATCCTTTTACAAATCATGGAGGACGGAACCCTCACCGACGCTCAGGGCCGCAAGGCCGACTTCCGCAATGCCGTGGTGGTCATGACCTCCAACGTGGGGGCCAAGCGGATTACCGCCAAGGGCCGGGGTCTTGGCTTTACCAGCGAGGCCCAAGGGGCGGTACGGCCCTTCGCCCAGGTTTCCATGGCCGTCATGGAGGAGGTGCGCCGCACCTTCCGGCCGGAATTTTTGAACCGGGTGGATGAGGTCATCGTTTTTAAAGCCCTGGACCAGGCCCAAATTGCCGAAATCGCCCGGCGGATGCTGGAAACCGTGGCACAGCGGCTGGCTTTGCGTGGAGTTGGACTTACCATGACCGAGGAAGCGGTGGCCGCCATCGCCGCCAAGGGGTTTGACCCGGACTATGGGGCACGGCCCCTCCGGCGGGCCATTCGGGCCCAGCTGGAGGACAAAGCCGCCCTGCTTTTGCTCACCGGTGAGGTGGGCTCCGGGGGGCAATTAGAATTTTTTTCTGAAAAAGGGGAACTTTTTCTCCGCCCCAGCGTCAAACCTGTGCGTACCCCAGAAATGAAAATAACGATACAGGAGAATGAAACATGAAAAGACTTTTGACTCTGTCCCTTGCCGCAGTTATGCTCATGACTGTGATGGTCGGCTGCGGCTCCAAGCCCAAGTCCGAGGAGAAGTCCCCCGAGGAGCTCACCGAGCTGTTCAAGACCGCCATTGAGGGTGCCCGTGACGAAGAGATGAACAAGGCCGTTGCCGTTATCACCAGCCCCGAGGATGACATGGCCGACATGATTTTGCCCCTGGCCGGCATCACTGCCGAGGACGCCACCGCCTTCGCCATTGCCATCTCCCCCATCAATATGCGGGCCTACGGCATTGCCCTGGTGCGCCCCGCCGCCGACAAGGCAGACACCGTGAAGGAGGCACTCCAGACCTTTATCGACACCCAGCAGGCCAACTTTGAGTTCTATCTGGCAGACCAGTACGACATCGCTCTGGCCGCCCGTCTGGAAACTCTGGAGGACGGCTCCATTCTCATGGTCATGTCTGAGGGTCAGGACGAGATTTTTGACGCCATCAAGACCGCTGTGGAAAAGGGCTAAACTTTCATTCATAAAAAAACTCCACGCTTCTACCGAAGCGTGGAGCTTTTTCGTTCCCCACCGAAAAGCCTATGGTATTGTGGCGATAATACTGCTCTTTCTCTTCCTGACATAGTACGGCACCGGCAGGCCAAATCTCACAATTTCAGCAAAAAAGCCAAACTTCTTTCCCGCTTGCGCTTGCCCATACAATATAGTAAAATACCACTAATAGCAACATGAGGAGGGTTTTCTATGGCGGAACGGCGCACAGCGGGGGTCTTACTCCCCATCTTTTCCCTTCCGGGCCCCTACGGCATCGGTACTCTGGGCCAGCAGGCCCGGAATTTCGTGGATTTTTTGGCCCAGGGAGGGCAGACCTATTGGCAAATTCTCCCCCTTGTCCCCCCGGGGGAAGGGGACTCCCCCTATATGTCCCCCTCCTCCTTTGGGGGCAATCCCCTGCTGATTGACCTGGACGAGCTGGCCCAGCTGGGGCTGCTCACCGACGAAGAGCTCCAATCGGCCCGGTGGGAGGATGTGGACCGGGTCAACTATGACTTTTTGCACCAAACCCGGTATGCCCTGCTCCGCAAGGCCTTTGAGCGTTCCCCCGCTCTGTCCGGCCCCTGGCCCTGGCTGGCCGATTACACCCGCTTCATGGTCCTGCACGACCACTATGGCACGGCGTGGCAGGCCTGGCCCACCCCCTATTCAGGCCCCGACCCTCAGGCCGTGGCCTTCCACACCTTTTTACAGGTCACTTTTTTTCGCCAGTGGCACGAGCTAAAGGCCTATGCCAACGGGAAAGGCATTTCCCTCATTGGGGACATTCCCATCTATGTATCCCCTGACAGCGTGGAGGTTTTCTGCCACCCTGAGCTATTCCAGCTGGACGAAACCTTTGCCCCCAAGGCGGTGGCCGGGGTTCCCCCTGATGCCTTCTCCGACGTGGGCCAGCTTTGGGGCAATCCTCTTTATGACTGGGAAGGGCACAAGGATGCCGTCTTTGCCTGGTGGAAGCAGCGGATGGCCTGGGCGGCCACCCTGTACGACATGGTACGCATCGACCACTTCCGTGGCTTACACACCTATTGGTCCATTCCCGCCGGTGCCCAAGATGCCCGGGAAGGGCACTGGGAAAAGGGGCCGGGCCAGGAATTGGTGGACTTCCTGCGCACCGAAGTCCCCGGCCTTGCCTACATCGCCGAGGACTTAGGGGATTTGGACGAAGAAGCCCTGGCCTTTATCCGCACCTGTGGTCTGCCCGGCATGAAGGTACTGGTCTATGCCTTTGACCCCGAGGGGGAAAGTGCCTATCTGCCCCACAACGGCATCCCCCATTCGGTGATGTATACCGGCACCCACGACACCCCAACCTTTGTCCAGTGGCTCTTTGACGAGGCCGACCCGGCCCAGCGTGACTTTGCCGCCGAGTACCTCCGCCTGCGGGAGGAGGAGGGCTTTGGCTGGGGGGCCATTGCCGGGGCCTGGGGGTCCTGCTGTTCCCTGGCCATCACCCCCTTCCAGGATATTTTGGGCCTTGGGGCCGATGCCCGGACCAATCGCCCCGGCACCACCGGCCCCCACAACTGGTCCTGGCGGGTGCGTCAGGCCGCCATCAATCCCGATGTGGCCGCCAAACTGCGTCGCATCACCCGAACCTACCGCCGGTGCTGAGGCGCCCTATCGTATGTTTACAAAGGAGATACCCATGACCCATCAAGAGCTTTGGACGGCCTATTGCTCCACCCTGAGCAGCCACCCCAGCACTATGAGGCCTGGGCCTTTGGAGGGGACCCGGATGGCCTTTTGGCTCTGGTCCTTTCCGGGGTCAAGACCGGCACCTCCTCCGCCTATGCCCTGTATGAAACCCAGGCTGAACCCCTTCCCCAGGAGGGGGATTACAGCATTGTCCTCAACGCCAAGGGGGAGGCCGCCTGTATCCTCCAAACCACCAAACTGTATGTCTGCCCCTTTGACCAAGTGAGTGCCGACCATGCCCATAAGGAGGGGGAAGGGGACAAAAGCCTGGCCCACTGGCGGGCCGTACATGAAGCTTTCTTCCGGGATATTTCCATGCCATTCACCCCGGACATGCCGGTGTTATGCGAAGAATTCACCGTGGTCTATCCACGCTAACCGAAAAAGGACGGCCGCTGGTTGTATCAGCGGCCGCCCTTTTTTATTGTTCTTTCTGGAAGGAGCGCAGATTTTCATTCAGGCGTTTGGTATCCTTTTTCAGGGCCACATGGACCCCAAACCACATGCTGAACAGGCCCCCTTCCAGAAACATCGCCAGCAAGACCCCCATCCAGACCGGAACCCCGGCAAACCACCCCAGAAGCAAAGCCCCGCCCCCCAGCAGCACGTTGGCGGCCACCACCCACAGGGCGGTGCGGGTTTTCATTTTCCTCGGCTCCAGCTCCCGGTCCTCCGGGAAGAGGGCGGTTTCCAGAATGGCCAATATCATGCATGCCACCATCATTTGCAGCATGGTAAGGCTGGCAACCCCAGTCTCCCCCCGGTACAGATTGGTCAGTGCCTTGAAAAAGACCAGAGCCAGGGTATAGATAGCCATATGGAACTTCATGCTTAGGCCCCAGCGGTAAAAGCCAATAAATTCTTTCATAGTTCTTTCCTCCTTACATCCCCAGCCGCTCCCGCAGAAGGGGGGCATAGTGGCGTGAAATCATCATCTTTTCTCCGTTTTTCATGGTGGCTTCAATCCTCCCTGCCCCGCAGTTTTTCAGGCTGCGGATGCCGTGGAGGTTCACCGCCATGGACTTACTCACCCGGCAGAAGCCCAGGGCCTCATAGCGGGCCTCCAGCTCCCCCAGGGTGAGGGCGGTGCGATAGACCGCCTTGTCGGTGTAGAGATAGGTTTTTTCCTCCACCGACTCCCCGTACAGCACCTCGCTGTGCCCCAGCAGCACCACCTCCCGGTTCTCGTCCCAGGCGCACAGCTTCTGCATACTGGATTTCAGCAGGGATAACACATGGAGCATTTCTTCATCCAGCTGGGGACAGCGCAGGATGATTTCATTTTCCGAAACAGGACTGTGTTCCACCGTAATTTTCATCTGGTTTCCTCCCCGGGCCTCTTCCTTGCTTGAAAAGCACCCTCATCAGCTGACACCCAAAGCATACCTGCTCCCGCCCCAAATTGCAAGGGCGGTACCGCCAAGGCGCACTTTGACCCCGGCAAGCTGCATTCTTCTTTTCCGTTGTGGGCAAAAAAGCTCCGCCGCCGCATCGGCAGCCACTCGCAAAAGGGCGGTGAAAAGAGAAAGAGGGCAACCAAGCCATTTTCATCATGGCGAGGTTGTCCTCTGTTCGTAGTACTCAAGGTTAGATTTCGAAAGAGCCAACAGGCTCATATAAACAAATGCTCATAATCTCAATGATGCAGGCGTGATAAAAGGAAATGCTAATTATCCAAAGGTCATCATGTGCCTCTGAATATCATGTAAGAGGATATTCAATCTATGTGTAATATTTAAAATCATATCCGTCCTCAGGCTCTCCAATTTCATATCCTAACAATTCTGTTGCTTTTTGCTTGAATATGTTTATCCACCTCACCCACTCATCTTTAGGCATTTTAGCATAAAACTGCAATCCGCTAGGTTCAATGCTCGCCTCTATTATTTTTTCATTTTTAATCTGTTTATCCGCAAAATCAGCCAATATTCCTGTCCACTGTGGCATAGATGTGGATAGTTCTATGACAGTATCCCATGCTTCATTCGTTTTTTCATCCTCTCCATACCAAGTGGGGATACCATCTATGATTCCACTCCAGCCAGGCATCGCTACATATAAATCTATCAGCTTTTCCCATACTTCAGTAGGTGATGTGAAATGGATATTTAAATTCAGATTAAATATTTCCATTCTCTTGTCCTTTCTTTCGAACTATCAGCCATGTATTTTTTATTCGCTGTCAAATTCCAGGGACACATCCCCCATGCCGGCGGAGAGGGTAATGGAGCTGCTCCCCGTGCCCGACTTCCGAAGGGCCCCTGTGATTTCCTCCCCGTTCAGGTGAACCGCCCCCAGGCCGGCGGACAGGTCCCAGCGGTAGTCTTTTCCCCCGCCGCTCAAATCCACATTGACGCTTCCCATGGCGGCCTCGGCCTTCAGCTTGCCCGCCAAGGCCCCTTCCAGGTAGATGTCACCCATGGCGTTTTCCAGCTTGACTTCCCCATTCAGGTTGGTGCGCAATTCCGTGTCCCCCATAGCCAACTGGCATTTCAACCGTCCATTCACAGGAACCCCTTCCCAATAGAGGTCCCCCAAGGCCATCTCAACCACGGCATCTGACAGGGCGGCTCCCTGGGGCAAATACACATTCACAGTCCCGCTGT
>CAZHWK010000011.1:0-13666 GCA_964536405.1 uncultured Oscillospiraceae bacterium | reverse complement strand
ATCAGCCCCAGGGAGTGGATGTCCAGGGGATGACCTACGGGCAGATGTTCCAAATTGGGCTTGACACCATGGTAAACCCCAATGACCGGGAGCGATATGTGGCGGCTCTTTCCCGAAAGGCACTTCTGGAAGCCTTTGACCGGGGGGAGGACAGCGTTTCAGTGGAATACCGCCGCAAGGACCCCAAGGGGCATATCATCTGGGTAAAAGCTACCACTCGTTTGGTCCGCAGTGCGGTCACAAACGACCTGTATGCCTATGGCACCATCCGCAATATTGACCGGCAGAAAATCAGGGAACTGTCCCTCCGGCAACGGGCCGATAAGGACCCCAATACTGAGGCCTATCACCAGGAGACGGCCACCCGCATGATGGAGGAGGCTATGGCCCGTGCCCGAAAGGAGAAGCGGGGGTGCGCCCTGGTCATCTTTGATGTGGACCATTTCAGCCTCATTATCCGGCAAAACGGATATGTTGTGGCTGATAACGTCCTCAAGGAAGCGGCTGAACTGATTCGGGCCCGCTTTGGGGCGGACCAGATTATGGGGCGGTTCTATGGGGATGAGCTGGTGGTGTTCCTGGACGACAATCCCGATATGGACCGGGTCAGCACCCTGGCCGAGGAAATTCGTCGAACGGTTTCCATGCCCTATATGTTTCCGGGGGCCAGGGGAGCCATCACCATGTCGGTGGGGATGGCATACGGCGGGCGTAAAACGGTGGCTTTTGAGGTTCTTCATCATCAGGCCCGTATGGCCTTGGAGGCGGCCAAGCTTCGGGGCCGGAACTGCTGTGAGGTATACAGTACAAAGAGTGCCCAGCTGCTGGCCAACAAGCAGAATGTCCAAACGGAGAACGGACTGGCCGACAGGCACTTCAGCAGGGAGGCAGAGGGTGTGTTGCTGCGCTGCGCCTTTACGCTGGCCTCATCCCTGGAGATCAACCAAGCTGTTATTTCGGTCCTTCGGGATGTGGAGCGGTACTACGGGGCCAAGCACAGCCGCCTGGGCATCTGGGACGAGGGGCTGGAATGGCATACCGGTGACGGGGATGCCAGCTGTATCCGGGGATGGCAGCTTCAGCCCGAGGTGATGGAACAGTGGCGGCAGATGGCGGCCCAGGGTACCATTCTGGAAGAAGATGTGGAGCAGCTGCGGGAACGGTGGCCGCTTGTTTACCGGGCATGTAAGAAGGAGAATGTCCGGATGGTCTATACCAGCGGCCTGGATGCGGGACAGCAGTATATCGGCGCTATCCGGGTGGACAACCCAACCCGCAATATGGGGCAGCCAGACCTTCTGCAAGCGGTGGGCCGCTTTTTGACCAACGAGATGATGCGCCGTCAGCTGGGGGAGAAACAGCGTTATCTCAGCTACCACGACAGCCTCACCGGTCTGTTAAACCGCAACAGCTACCTGGAGTATGAAACCAACCTACAGGAGGAGAGCTTGATTTCCATCGGCCTTGTTTCGGCGGATATCAACGGCTTGAAGCGGGTGAACACCGATTATGGCATCAAGCGGGGGGACAGGCTCATCAAGGATATGGCTGACGTGATGAGCAGGGCCTTCCCTCAGGGCCGGGTCTATCGGTTTGCCGGGGATGAATTTTTGGTCGTGTGTGAAAATCTCACACAGGAAACCTTTCAGGCCCAGGTGGCCGAGCTGTACCGCCAGGTGGCGGCCTTGCAGCCGTGCAACCTGTCGGTGGGCCATGTCTGGGCCGACAGCGACATCCATATCGCCGACCTGCTGATTCACGCCAACCAGAAAATGATGGTGGCCAAGCAGGAATACTATCAGGCACAGCATATCCATAAAAAGGACTTTGACCCCGACATGCTCGCCGGTCTGCGGGAAGATTTGGAAGCCGGCCGGTTTTGTATTTACCTTCAGCCTAAGGCTGACATCCAAACTGGAGCGGTGGTAGGGGCCGAGGCCCTCATGCGCTACCATATGTCAGACGGACAGCTGGTGGGTCCCGACCGCTTTATTTCCATTCTTGAGCGGGGGGGACATATCCGCCACCTGGACTTCTTTGCGCTGGAGGAGGTCTGTAAGCTGTTGACCAGCTGGAAGGACAGCGGCATACAGCCTTTGACGGTGGCCCTCAACTTCTCCCGCATTACCCTGCTGGAGGAGGGGCTGATTGACTCGGTAGAGGCCATTGTAAACCGCTATGGGGTGGATCGCCGCCTTTTGGAGATTGAGATTACCGAAAGCGTGGGCGAGCTGGAGCGGGAGAATATAGCCCGAACCACCCATCGGCTTAAGGAACTGGGCTATCGCATTGCCATGGACGATTTCGGCAGCAAATACAGCAATATTTCGGCCCTGTCCATCATTGAACTGGATACCCTCAAGCTGGATAAAAGCCTGGTCAACGACCTGCCCTCTAACGAAACCAGCCGAATTTTGGCCCGCCATATCCTCTCCATCTGCCGGGAACTGGGGGTGGAAAGTGTGGCTGAGGGAGTGGAGAGCGTGGAACAGCTCAACATCCTGCGGGATATGGACTGTGATTTGGCTCAGGGCTACTATTTTAATAAGCCGATCCCCCGGGAAGACTTCCAAAGGCGATATATGGAGTAAACGAGAGCGTTTCTCAAAATTGCAGGCACGGCGACTTTTCAGAAAGGCTCTAGGCAACTACCGTGGGATACAAGTAAAAATGCGGGGCCGCTGTATGGTACAGCGGCCCCGCATTTTTGATGCAAACATCTGTGTAAAAAATACGGGCGGTGCTGCCCCCCAAAAAATTAGCCAAGGTAGGCCTTGCGAACCTGCTCGTTGTGGAGAAGTTCGTCGCCGGACCCGGTGAGGGTAATACGCCCGGTTTCCAGCACATAGGCCAAATCGGCGGTATGCAGAGCCATGTTGGCGTTTTGTTCAATGAGCAGAATGGTGACACCTTGGCGGTTGATCTCCTTGATAATATCAAAGATGCCTTTGACTACAATGGGGGCAAGGCCCAGGGAGGGCTCATCCATCATCATCAGCTTGGGACGGCTCATGAGAGCCCGGCCCACGGCCAGCATCTGCTGCTCTCCCCCTGACAGGGTGCCTGCCGCCTGCCAGGAGCGTTCCTTTAGCCGGGGAAAGAGATCGTAGACCCACTTGAGGTCCTCTTCCAAACTGTCCTGGCGCAGGTAGGCCCCGATTTTCAGGTTGTCCAGCACGCTCATATCGGGAAAGACCCGCCGACCCTCAGGCACCAGGGTAATGCCCTTGGACACAATGCGGTCGGGGGCCAGGGCGGTCAAATCCTCAGCCTGAAGGTGAATGCGCCCCGAAGCGGGCTTCACAAGCCCCGCAATGGAGCGCAAAGTGGTGGATTTTCCCGCCCCGTTGGCCCCGATGAGGGAGACAATTTTTCCTTCGGGCACCTCAAAGGAGATACCCTTCACGGCTTCAATACCGCCGTAGTTGACCCGAAGGTCATCAATTCTCAGCATGGGTCGGTCACCCCCAAATAGGCTTCGATGACCCTGGGATTGTTCTGCACCTGGGCAGGGGTCCCGTGGGCAATCAGCTTGCCAAAGTCCAACACATAGATGCGGTCGGAAATCTGCATGACCAGATCCATGTGGTGTTCAATCATAAAGATGGAAAGGTTATACTCCTGCCTGATTTGGCTGATGAAGTCGGTCAGCTCCTGGGTTTCCTGTGGGTTCATGCCGGCGGCCGGCTCATCCAGCAGGAGGAGCTTTGGCTCGGTGGCCAGGGCCCGGGCAATTTCCAGCCGCCGTTGGAGGCCGTAGGGAAGATTGGAGGCAACCTCGTCCTTGAGGTGGGCCAGGTTTTGCTCTTCCAGCAGGGCCATGGCCTCCCGGCGCATCCGGGCCTCCTCCTTGGCGTTTAGGCGGAAGGTGGCCGAAAAAACGTTCTGCGTGGAGCGCATGTGCTTGGCAATCAATACGTTTTCAAAGACGGTGAGTGCCCCGAACAGCCGGATGTTTTGAAAGGTTCTGGCAATGCCGCCTTGGGTAATTTTGTCGGGGGTGGGGCGAAGGACCTTGCCGGTAAAGGCGGTGGCATTTTCCCCCTGGTAGAGCTTTTGCATCTTGCCCTGGGGATGGTTGCGGATGATGGGCTGATCCAGCAGACTGACCACGCCGTTCGTGGGCTCATAGACCCCGGTGATGCAGTTGAAAGCGGTGGTTTTTCCCGCCCCGTTGGGGCCGATGAGGGCCACAATTTCCCCGTCGTTTACCTCCAGGGACAGGTCATTGACCGCCACCACGCCGCCAAACTGCATGGTGATATGTTCCATCCGTAATATATTCTCAGCCATGGACACCACCTGCTTTCTCTTGCTTACGTCGGCGGAAAAGGTCGGGTAATTCCTTGTCCCCCATGATGCCCCGGCGGAAGAAAAGGACGATGACCATGATAATGACCGAAAAGACCACCAGCCGGAACCCGGTACGGAACAGGGGGGAGGAAATGCCAAGGAAGGTGCCGCTGTCCAGGCCCCGTAGCCACCACTCGGAGCAGGCCACGAAGAGGAAGGAGGCGATGCACGACCCGGATACCGATCCGATACCCCCGATGACCACGATAAGTAAAATTTCATAGGTCATGGCCGACTTAAACTGGGCGGCCTGCACCGTGGCCTGGAACATGGCCAGCAAGGCCCCGCCAACCCCGGCGAAGAAAGAGGAGATGATAAAGCTCATTTCCTTATGCTTGAAGAGGTTGATGCCCATGGCCTCGGCGGCGATTTCGTCGTCCCGGATGGATTTGAAGGCCCGCCCGTAGGAGGAGTTAATCAGCAGCACGATGATGCCGATGCACACCGCTCCGATGAGGAAGGGGAACAGGGTGGAAAAATAGACCGATCGGCCCCCGATTTGGAAGACGAAATCGTGAAAGGTGGGAAAGCTTTTCAGCAGGTTGGAGCCGTTTGTAATCGGTCCCAGGGCCTTCCACTGGCAGAAGGCCTTGATAATCTCGGCAAAGCCCAGGGTGGCGATGGCCAGATAGTCGCTTTTGAGCCGCAGGACGGGAAGACCGATGAGGGCGGCAAAAAGGGCGGCCATCACCCCGGCCAGAAGCAGGCCCACCAAAATGGGTACCGAGAAGCCAATGGCATAGTCATAATACTGATACACCCGCTCCTTGGCCTCCACCGGAATGGTGAGGATGGCATAGGTGTAGGCCCCCACCAGCATGAACCCGGCCTGCCCCAGGGAAAAAAGACCGGTAAAACCATTGAGCAGGTTCATGGAAACGGCCACCAGAGCATAGATGGCTCCCTTTTGTAGGACGGTGAAGAGCATATGGTTGGGGTTCATGGTGTTTTCCAGCGCGAACACCACCAGCAGCAAGGCCAGAACAAGGAAGAGGGGGAGCAGGGATTGTTTCTTTTTCATAGCATTCACCTCAAACCTTGTCGGTGGCCTTCTCACCGAACAGGCCGGTGGGCTTGGCGACCAGAATGACAATCAGCAGGGCAAAGGTGAAGGCGTCAGAAAAGGTGGTCCACCCAAGTCCCTTGATGATGTTCTCGCAGATGCCGATGACAAAGGCCCCTACCACGGCCCCGGGGATGGAGCCGATACCGCCGAACACGGCGGCCACAAAGGCCTTCAGCCCGGGCATAGCCCCCACGGTGGGGACCACGCCGGGATAGTTCGTGAAATAGAGCATGGAACCGATGGCCGCCAGGAAGGAGCCGATGATAAAGGTCACGGAAATGATGCGGTTGACCTTGATGCCCATGAGCTGGGCGGTTTCCATGTCCTTGGCCACCGCCCGCATGGCCAGGCCGATTTTGGTGTGGTTAATGAGCTGCATCAGGGCAAAGACCAGCACGATGGTAAGAATGGGGGTCACCAGCGTGACCATCTTGGTGGTGGCCGGGCCAACGGTGACGATGTCGGACAGGAAGGGCAGGGCGGGATAGTTCTGGTTCAGACCGCCCGTGATGTACAGGGCCAGATTTTGCAGTAAGTAGCTCACCCCGATGGCCGAAATCATGACACTCATCCGTGGGGCTGAGCGCAGGGGCTTGTAGGCCACCCGCTCAATGACAAAGCCCAGCAGGACGGTCAAAAGCACCATCAGAGGGAGGGCCACCCACAAAGGGAGGGAAGCGGCCAGATAGACCATCATCAGGCCTGCCACCATAAATACATCGCCGTGGGCGAAGTTGATGAGGCGCAGAATACCGTACACCATGGTGTACCCGATGGCGATGAGGGCATACTGCCCGCCGGCGGATACTCCGGCCAGCAGGTAGGGGAGATTTTCACTCATATAGGAAGTCCTCCGTTTCTGGGCTGACTTGAAAAGAACCCCGCCGTGGCGGAGAGCCTTTCGAGAAGGCCCACTTCACTGAATACGGGCACCTGTGGGGGGCGAGGCCCCCCCACAGGTGTGGTTGCGCTTCGTTAGTTGGCTTTTTGGATGGTGACAAAGTCCCAAGTGCCGGTTTCGGGGTTGGCCTGCTTCACATAAGCCACATCCCGGATGGCGTCGCCGTTGGTGCTTTCAAAGGCGATGTCCCCCGACACGCCGGTGTACGTCACATTCCACAAAGCGTCGTTGACTGCCTTGGGGTCGGTGGAACCGGCGGCCTTCAGGGCCTCCAAGGCGGTGAAATAGGCATCATAACCCATGACGGACACAGCGGAAATCATGTCGTTGCCGCCGTTGTTGGCCAGATTGGTGGAGTCGGCGTTAATCCAGGCCCGGAAACCCTCGTCAAACTCCTTGTTGCCCCCCTCCTGATAGAAAGTGGTAACATAGATGGACACGTCCTTGCCGTGGGCGGCACTGGTAATAACATTGGAGTCCCAGGTATCTCCCGCCAGAATGGGCATGCCCAGGCCCTGGGCAGCGGCATTGTCAATAATCAGGGCGGCCGCCTCGGTGGACACGGGGGAGAAGAACACATCGGCCCCTTCCTTCTTGGCAGTGGTCACATAGGAGGTGAAGTCGGAGTTGCCTTCGGGGAACTCGGCCATGATGACCTCGCCGCCCAGAGCCTCAAAGGCCTTTTTAAAGTAGAAACACAGGCCGCCGGAATAGTCGTCCCCCAGCTTGGCCAGGCAGTAGGCCTTCTTGGCCTGGAATTCATCCTTGGCGAAGCTGGCCAGCACGGTGCCCTGGAAGGGGTCCAGGAAGCAGATGCGGAAATAGTGGGAGTTGCCCTCGGTGACCTGGGGGTTGGTGCAGGTCACACCCATGGCGGGGACCCCTGCATTTTTAAAGGTATCCGACCCGGCAATAGACACGCCCGAGCCATAGGAGCCCAGCACGATGGACACCCCCTGGCTGACCAGCTCAGAAGCGGCAGTGGCCGCCTTGTCGTTGGAGGACTGGTTATCCACGTTGACAAGCTCCACCTTGTAGGTTTCGTCCCCGATGTCCACAGTGGGCTGCACGCTCTGGGCATAGTACATACCCAGGGTTTCCTGTTTGCCTCCCGCCCCGTTGTCGCCGGAGGCAGGCTCAAAGATGCCGATTTTAACCACCTTTTCTCCGTCTGGCTGGCTGGGGCCGTCCGAGCCGGGGGCTGGGGTCCCGCCGCCACAGCCGGCCAGAAGTCCGGCGGTCATGGCTCCGGCGAGCAGGATGCTGCATACATTCTTCTTCATGTTCATTGCCTCCCAATTATGTGCGGGCCTCCCCGCCTATTCTGCAATGTTCGCAATAGAAGGACAAGTGTGCGCCGAACAATTGCGTTTTAAAGATTATAGCAGGGAATGAAATAAAATGCAAGGAAAAGACCGCCAACTTTCATCCCTTGCAAGGCCTGGGTTTTTGGGGAAAATGACCGTAATGGGCGGACGAGTGTCTGTCATACAAACAAAAGTGTGATATGTGTGCGCTGGGACGGGATTGAGGTAAAAAAGATGCAAAAACCGAAAAAAATCTGGAAGCTTTTGTAAACAAAGGGTGAATTCACAATCTGTTGTTGCAATTGATAGTAAAAACCGCTATAATTTGTATGAATATATGTGACTTGGAGGTGCGCTTTTTATGAAAAGCAAACGACTGGCGGCCATGGGCCTGACGGTGGCCATGACCCTGTCCCTGCTTACTCTGCCCGCACAGGCGGCGACCTTTACCGATTTGGAAAAGCACTGGGCCAAATCTTATATCCAGGATATGGCGGACAAGGGGATGGTCAAGGGCTATGAGGATAATACCTACCGGCCGGACAAAACCCTCAGCATGGCTGAAGGGCTTGCTTTTTGTGCCCGTGCCCTGCAAGTAGATGAAAAGACAGCTGCCGCTGTGCTGGCCAAACACGCTGCTTATTTGGACGAGCTGCTGGGGGACGAGCAGAGCTGGTTCCGTACCGAGTTCGCCCTGTGCCTGGAGGCAGGTATTGTCTCTAAGCCCGAGTTTAAGACCATGGTGCTCAATGGCCAGCTGAAGCAGACCAATACCATGCCCAAGCAGGATTTGGCCGTCTATATGGTCCGGGCCATGCAGCTCGACCAGTTGGCCGCCAGCCAGACCAGCTACCCCCTTGGGTTTGTGGATACCAATAAAATCTCCGAAGAGGCCAAGCCCAGCATCTACCTTTTAAATATGTATGGCATCATTACCGGGGATGAAAAGAACAACTTCTGTCCCGACCTGGCGGTGAACCGGGCCATCATGGCCACCATTCTGTCCCGTGTTCTTTCCTTTAAGCAGGAGCGGGGCATCGTCACCGAGCTGCCCGACTTCACTGAGTATAACTGGATGGCGGGTACTGTGTCGGCCATTACCACCAGCGACCTGGGGGTCACCGTCATCAGCCTGGACAATGGGTTTAATACCGAACTGCAGGCTGTGGCCATCCCTACCTCGGTGAATATCTATGAGAACAACATGCGTGCCGACCTGAAGTCTGTCAAGGTTGGCTCCTATGTGCGTGTGGCCCTGGACAGCAAGGGCAATGCCACCGACCTGCGTATCCTGGGTGAGATGACCACCATCAGCGGGCAGGTAAACAGTTACACCGCCGACTCGGTTCTTTTGACCATGAATGGTATCCCCAAAACCCTGACTATGAACCGCTTTACTCTGGTGCAGGCCGGGGGGAAGGTAGGCAGCACCAAAACCCTGGACCTGGCTGGTGGATACACCAGCGCCCAGGCCGTGGTGGACAGCCGGGGTACCGTGGTGGCGATCCAGTTCAAGGGTGGCACCACAAAATATTCCGGCCTGTTTGCCGGACGTGACACCATTGCAAACTCCACCAGTCTGGCCTTGAAGGTCACCGGCTATGACGGGGTGACCCAGAGATATACCATGCCTGATAGTGTCACCATCAATATCAACGGTGTGCCCGGTAAAAATGCTGCCATGTCCGGTTACAGCGGCAAGTTTGTCACCATTCGTGTGTCCAACGATACCGACCTTGTGACCACCGTGGACTTCGACACCGCCACTAGCTATCTCCAGGGCAGTGTCCGGGCTGTGACCTGGCAGTCCAGCAGTCTGAGTATGTCCATCACCGACCTGGCCACCTCCAAATCCACCAGCTATTCGGTGAATAAAAACGTAAGCTGCACCTATAACGGGGAAGCGGTGGAGTTTAAGGATGTCCAAAAGGACTGGTTCCTCACCGCCCGGATGTCGGCCGGTGAGATTGTGGAGCTGATCTGCTATCCCGGCACCACGGCTTCCACCGGCACTCTCTATGCCGTGGATTACAGCAAGGTGCCAGAGGTGACCCTCACGGTGGAAACCGAAGGGGGCCAGAAGCTGGACTTCCTGCTGGACATCAATGACCTGCCCACCATTAAGCGGGATGGCAAGACCAGCGGCATCGACAAGCTAAAAACCGGGGACACCCTGGTGGTCACTGTGAAGTATAACGAGGTCACTCTCATTGAAGCCACCCCCCGCACTGCCAACTTGACCGGCACCATTCAGGAGGTCAAGCAGACCCTGGCCGGGGATGTGATGGTGGTCAAGCTGAGTGACGGTACCGAAGCCACCTACACCATTACCCCCGGAACCGCCATTACCAAGGATGGCCGGGCTCTGGAGTTTTCGGCGTTGAAGGCGGGCTTCCAGATTTCTATGGTGGCCGACGGGGAGCGAGTTTCCTCCATCGAGGTGGAGAACGACACCGCTGCCGCTAATTCCATGACCGGCATTGTGGTCTATGTGAATACCAGCGAGAGAAGCATTCTCTTCAAGGAAAATGGAAGCGACACCCCCATCACCATCTCCACCAGCTCGGCCAAGATTATGAGCACCACCGGCTCCAGCCTGAACCTGTCGGGGCTGAAGGCGGGGGACAGCTTGGTCATCTATGGAAATTACAGCGGTTTGATCTTTAAGGCGGACCTTATCCTGCGCTGAGTCCTACCTTATATAATAGGACAAAAAGGCGGTGGCCATCCTGGCCGCCGTCTTTTTGTTCTTCTGGCAAATCGCACAACTTTATTCATGAAAATTCCTACAAAAAAGAGAAAATACTTCTTGACTTTCATTCCCAGGCATAGTATTATAATTAAGCGCCTGTATAGGTGCAGTCTGCGATGATGTGGGAGATTGCTCAGAAATGAGGTAACTTCCACGGAGTATGTCCGAGCTAGAATCGGGCGGCTGAGGGTTTCTTTGGCACAGCGTATATCGCCGTGCGTGGGAAACGGCCGGCTTTTTGCCGGTTTTTTCATGCCACGGAGTGATACGCACGGAAACGTGTATAAGAAAATCTCACCGTACGAAGCGTGGACGAAGCGTGGAACTGAAAGGGGAAACGCGGCAACAACAAAAACCACTTCGTATGTATTAGGAGGAACAAACTATGGCAACTCAGAAAGAAATGATTCGCATTCGACTCAAGGCTTATGACCATCAGCTCATCGACCAGAGCGCTGAGAAGATTGTCGAGACCGCCAAGCGCACCGGCGCTGAAGTGTCCGGCCCCATCCCCCTGCCCACCAAGAAGGAAGTCGTCACCATCCTGCGCGCCGTCCACAAGTACAAGGACTCCCGTGAGCAGTTTGAGCGTCGCACCCACAAGCGTCTGATTGACGTCATCAAGCCCTCCCCCAAGACCGTGGAGGCCCTGATGAGCCTGGAACTTCCCGCTGGTGTGGAGATTGAGATTAAACTTTAAGTCCCCTCGCATCCCCCGTCCTACCAAATCGAAGCTCAGCGAAGCGGGTTTGATTTGGAGACGAGGAACAAGGTAGCGCAGTGTAGTTTTTGCCGCAGGCAGAAACGGAACGAAGCGGACTTTGTGACGAAGTCAGTACCGCAGTCCGCTGCGTTTTGAGGCGGACGGGTCATGTCGACAGAGCAATGGGCCAAGCCCCACCTCTCTCGACCAATAACCTTTAAGGAGGAAAAAACATGGAAAAGGCCATTATCGGCAAGAAGGTCGGCATGACGCAGATCTTCGATGAAGCCGGCAAGGTCATCCCGGTCACCGTCATTGAGGCGGGCCCCTGCACCGTGGTGCAGAAGAAGACCGAGGAGAAGGAAGGCTACACTGCTGTGCAGCTGGGCTTCGAAGACGTTGCCGAGAAGAAACTCAGCAAACCTGAACTGGGCCACCTGAAGAAGGCTGGCGAGAACGTTCTGAAGAAGGTGCTCAAGGAGTTCAAGCTCTCTGGTGCTGCCGACATGAACGTGGGCGATGTGATTACCGCTTCCGTGTTCGCCGAGGGCGACCGGGTGGACATCACCGGCACCAGCAAAGGTAAGGGCTACGCCGGCGTCATTAAGCGCTGGGGCGCCCAGCGCACCCCCATGAGCCACGGCGGCGGCCCTGTCCACCGTCATGCAGGCTCCATGGGTTCCAGCACCGATCCCTCCCGTATTTTCAAGGGCAAGATCGGCGCCGGCCACATGGGTGACGAGCAGGTCACCGTTCTGAACCTGGACGTGATTAAGGTTGATCCCGAGATGAACCTGATTGCTGTTCGTGGCGCCATCCCTGGCCCCAAGGGCGGTCTGGTCTGCCTGCGCAACAGTGTCATCAACGTCAAGGAGAAGGGCGCTGCTGCCGGCATCTCCAACAACCCGCAGAAGGCTTCCGGCCGTGCCAATCCCCAGAAGGCTTCGGCCCGTAACAAGTAAGAAAGGAGAGATACCAAATGCCTAAAGCAACAGTTTTTAACATGACCGGCAAGAAGGTCGGCGAAGTGGAGCTCTCCGAAGCTGTGTTCGGGATCGAGCCCAACCAGGCCGTTGTGCATGAAGTGGTCAAGAACCACCTGGCCAACTGCCGTCAGGGTACCCAGAGTGCCCTCACCCGTGCCGAGGTTTCCGGCGGCGGCATTAAGCCCTGGCGCCAGAAGGGCACCGGCCGTGCCCGTCAGGGTTCCACCCGTGCTCCTCAGTGGACTCACGGCGGCATCGTGTTCGCTCCCAAGCCCCGGGATTACAGCTACACCCTGAACAAGAAGGTCAAGCGTCTGGCGCTGAAGTCCGTCCTCTCTGCCAAGGCCGCTGCCGGCAACGTGCTGGTGGTGGACGACCTGGGCATGGAGGAGATTAAGACCAAGACCTTCCAGGGCCTGCTGAACACCCTGGAGAGCAAGAAGGCCGTTGTGGTCACTGCTTGCCCCAACGTGGTCAAGTCCGCCCGGAACATTCCCGGCGTCATCACCACTTCTGCCACCATCCTGTCTGTGTATGACATCGTCAACGCCAACCAGCTGATCATCGACAAGGCTGCGCTGGCTACTATCGAGGAGGTGTTCGCATAATGAAGACCGCTTACGATATTATTAAGCGCCCCATCATCACCGAGCAGTCCATGAGCGAGACTGAAAACAAAAAGTACACCTTCGAGGTGGCCAAGACCGCCAATAAGATCGAGATTGCCAAGGCAATCGAAGAGATCTTCGGCGTGAAGGTCTCCAAGGTCAATACCCTGAACATGAAGGGTAAGGAGAAGCGGACTGGCCGCTATCCCGCCGGCCGTCGTGCCAGCTGGAAGAAGGCCATGATCACCCTCACCGAGGACTCCAAGACCATCGAGTTCTTCGAAGGCATGGTGTAAGGAGGATAACGAGAAATGGCTATTAAGACTTATAAGCCCACAACGCCCTCCCGCCGCCACATGACCGTGAGCGCCTTTGAGGGCATTGACAAAAAGGCAAAACCCGAGCGCAGCCTGACCGAAGTTCTGAAGAAGAACGCCGGCCGTAACAGCTACGGCCGCATCACCGTCCGCCATCGTGGCGGCGGCAACAAGCGCAAGTACCGTATCATCGACTTCAAGCGTCAGCGCAACGACAACGCCACCGTGCTGCGTCTGGAGTACGATCCCAACCGTAGCGCCAACATCGCCCTTATCCAGTATGAGGACGGCGAGAAGGCCTACATCCTGGCTCCCGTCGGCCTGAAGCCCGGCCATCTGATTATGACCGGTCCCGAGGCTGACATTAAGCCCGGCAACTGCCTGCCCATCGCCAACATCCCCGTGGGCGAAATGATTCACAACATTGAGCTGTATCCCGGCAAGGGTGCCCAGCTTGTCCGCAGCGCCGGCGTTTCCGCCCAGCTGATGGCCAAGGAAGGCGGCATGGCTCTGCTTCGTCTGCCTTCCGGCGAGGTTCGCTATATCCGTATGGAGTGCAAGGCCACCATCGGCCAGGTCGGCAACACCGACCACAGCAACATCCAGATCGGTAAGGCTGGCCGTAAGCGTCACATGGGCTGGCGTCCCACCGTTCGCGGTAGCGTCATGAACC
>CAZHWK010000010.1:0-13709 GCA_964536405.1 uncultured Oscillospiraceae bacterium | reverse complement strand
GTACATTTGTACGATAGCGGCCCGCTTTTGCCACAATCACCTACAATACGCCAATCTACCCAAGTGTCCGTGGGTATTTCGATTGACTGTAACAGGCAAGTCTTCTGACTCGTGGATTAAAGCATCGGCAGTCTTCCCGGCCTGCGCCAGTGACATCATTGCGTCAGCTCCCCACTTACAGCGGCGGCTCCGTGCGGGAATTACACCCGACTTCCTTTTTCAATCCCACGTAATACGTGGAATACCTGTGCGTCGCATTATACCATTGCTTCTCTCGTTTGGCAAGAGAATCATTTGACTTCATTGTCCAATATGTTTGACAATCCTACAAACGACAAATCTATGGCACTCTAATGCCTGTTGACAAACCCGCTCGTTAGATGTATAGCATATTTATAACTGTCACTTATTTATCGGCCTCTCGGTGCTGAACCCTGGGCGGTGGTCAGCCCTGTGTATCTTCTCCCCTGCGGGCATGTTATGCCCTGCTCGGTTGTTACTACAATAAATCAATGCCATCTGATATTTATTATCAGGTGGCATTTTGCATATCAATAAGAGTTTTGTGTCCACAGGGTCGGCGGGCGGAGTGTTTTACCTTTCCATCTTCGGCCGACTTTAAAAAAATGGGGCCAACGGCATGTTGTATGTATTTCAGAATTACACCTTTTCCATTCCGTTTTAGCCCTTCCCATCCGTCCCGCCTGCTGCCTGTGGCCCCTCTAAGCATACATCTTCCTTGGCTGGGGATACTACCCGGCAAGGAGGCGTTATCATGGAGCATACCATTACTTTGGATTCCACGGCCTATGTGATTTCCCGCCAGTTTTCCTCTCAGCGCACAGCACAGGAGCTGCTTCAAGCCCTGCTAAAGAAAAAATTGGATGGAGTCACTTCCATTGACCGGGGAGAACGCAATGGAGTATAATGACGTTGAGTCAGCTCCGAAAGGAGCGTTATCAGGCATGAAGGGATTGAAACTCGGATTTTCCTATCTGAGACTTTCCAGCGAGGAGATGAAAAACGGAGAATCTTCCAGCATTACAAACCAAAGACTTATCATTGAAAATTACTGCAAACAGCACGGTATCGTCCTCGTGCGGGAGTTTGTGGACGACGGCTGGTCTGGCGGAAATTTTGAGCGACCCGGCTTTTTGGATATGCTGGGCCATCTGCAGCAGGGCAAGGCCAACTGTGTCGTGACCAAGGACCTCTCCCGCCTGGGCCGTGATATGCGGGAGGCCAGCTACTATGCCGAGCAATACTTTCCGGAGCACGGCATCCACTATGTTGCCATCAACGACAACTTTGACACCACCTTGGATAACATCATGGCCCCCTTCCAGTTTGCCATGAACGAGGTCTATCTGCGGGACGGCTCCCGCAAAGTCAAGGAGGTGCTGAAAAGCAAGCGGGAAAATGGCCAGTACTGCGCCTGCCCTCCCTATGGATATCAGAAGGACAGCCAGGACAAGCATCGTTTAGCTCCTGATTTGGCGACAGCCCCCATTGTTCAGCGCATCTTCCGGCAGGCGGCCGCCGGGGACTCCTCCCGAAAAATTGCGCTTAGCTTAAACGAGGACGGTATCATTCCCCCGCTGAAATATCGGGTCTTATACCGGGATGATTTTGGGGAAAAGGGGGCCGCCCGGGCCTCTGACCTATGGAACTATACCACAGTGAAGCGAATTCTGAAAAACCAGGTATATTTGGGCCACACCCTTCTAGGGCGCAGCAAAAAGGTCAGCGTGAAGTCCAAGAAAAAAATTCCCATCCCGCCCGACGAGTGGTCGGTCACGGAAAACACCCATGAACCCCTGATCACCCGGGAGATATTCGACCTGGCCCAACGCAACTTGGGAAAGGGGAGCCAGGACTATCGCTCCTATGAGCAGGTTCGCAAAAGCATTTTTTCCGGCATCGCCGTCTGCGGCAAGTGTGGCTATTCCCTGTGTTCCTGCGGGACGGTCTACAAAGGTGAGCGGGAAAAATATTGGTATCTTTCCTGCACCCACCAGCGTCAGGACATCTCCGCTCCCTGCTCCGGTGTTCGGGTGCGGTACGCCGATTTGCTGGAGGTGGTACGGCAGGACCTCAATGCCCTGCTGGCCCTGGACGACAGGCAAATTGCAGAGATGGTGGAGGGTATTCTCCGTCATAAGGGAGCGAAAGAACCTGCACAAAATCGAAAGTTGCAACGGGAAAAGGCCCAGGCCAGGCTGCTTACCATTGACAAGATCGTTGCCAAGCTTTACACCGACAATGCCGAGGGTAAGCTGGATGATGATCGGCTTAGCCGTATGGTGGAGGAGCTGGAACGGGAGTCCGCCGGGCTGAAGCGGTCCCTTACCGATTTGGAAAAGCCCTCCCTCTCAGAAGGCATCCAAACCGACTTTGAACGGTTCTTTTTGCTGGCCAAGCAGTATTCCCATCTGGAAACCTTAGATCGGGACACCCTGCTTACCTTTGTGGAACGCATTGAGGTGGGGCCAAAGGAGTTGCCCGAAGGGGTGGAGGCCCTTACCCATCGAAGCCAATCCTACCGCCAATCCATTCGCATCGTTTACCGCTTCATCGGGGAGGTAGGTGCTGCGCCGGAGCGGGAGCTTCCCCATACCCCTTCCGCCCCAAGCGAAATATCCGCCGAGGAAACAGAAGAGGCTTCGGCTTAATTGCAACATGACGACAACAAATCCCACTTTAATAAGGAGTGGGTACACCAAGGGAGGTTGGTGTGAACCTGAAGCAGGGTTACAACGGCGACCTGACCAGCCGTGAGGCCGGCAGCGTCGGTGGCCAGATGGTCAAGAAGATGATGCCCATACGAACCGCCAGATATGAGCGTGGATGCAGGACGGCACAGGGACACAGGCTGATCGTAGCGTACAGGGCACACCTGGATACATAGCTTAAAGCAGAAAAAAGCACCAAAAACAACTGTTTTTGGTGCTTTTTCTTACTTAAACCCTTCGGCTTCCCTCGGGTCGAATTCGGATTTCTCCCTGAAGTGCTCCGTCCAAAGCCGCCAAAAAGCGGTCTCGTTCCTCGGACAGAGTTCCCTTGAGAGGCAGGTAATTGGAGGCATGGTCACAGGTGAAGTGGAGCGGGTCCACGCTTAGTTCGCTTACCATACAGCGAACCTCCTTCAAGACCTCCTCCGGCGTGGCTTTTCTAAAGGTGCCGTTCTGCCACGCCCGATAGAGGGGCGTGCCCTCCTCCAGGACCAGGGAGAGCAGGGACAGGTGCCTGGGCCGCATCTCGTTGAGCATCTGCACCGTTTCCCTGGCGTGGCGCATTCCGGCATCACCGCCACCGGCCAGGCCCAGCAGCACCATAACCCACAGGTCAAAACCCGCTTCCCGCAGGCGTACCCCGGCTTCCAGCATCTCTTGGGCATTGACTCCCTTGCAGACTGCCTTCAGGACCTCGTCGCTGCCCGACTCCACACCCAGATAAACCCGGGTGATGCCGGCCTGGCGGAGTTGGCGCAGTTCTTCCGGCGATTTGGACAGGGCATTTTTCGGTCCGGCATACACCCCCACCTTTTCCAGGGACGGAAAGGTATCATACAGGGATTTTAGAATGACCATGAGGTCCTCCGTGGGCAAGCCAATGGCATCCCCATCGCAAAGAAACACCCGGGACACATCCCCGGCATACTCCTTGGCCATTCGGATATCCTCTAAAATATCAGACATCGGGCGGACGTGATAGCGTTTGTCTTTATACATCCCGCAAAAGCTGCAGGCATTGTGGGAGCAGCCCACTGTCACCTGAAGCAGGTAGCTGTGTCTCTCACCAGGTGGCCGATAAATCATTCCTTCGTACCGCACAGGAGCCCTCCCTTTCTATGCTGCAACAGTCTTATCGCTTGTTCGATTTCCGCCAAATCTTCATGGCTTCCGCCTGGACAATCAGCTCATCCCGGAAGTCGGGATGGGCAATGCTGATAATATTTTCAGCCCGCTGCCAGGAGGTCAGGCCCTTCAAGTTTACCATGCCATACTCGGTCACCAAATACTGGACACAGGAACGGGGGTCGGTGGCAATGGTGCCTTGGGTGAGGGTGGGCACAATGCGGCTTTTGACTGTGCCATCCTTGCCCGTCACCGTGGAGGACAGGCAAATAAAGCTTTTGCCCCCCTGGGACAGGTATGCCCCCATGACGAAATCGAGCTGGCCGCCGGTGCCGGAAATGTGCTTCACGCCGGCCGACTCGGCATTTACCTGGCCGAACAAGTCCAAATCAATGGCATTGTTGATGGAAATAAAGTTGTCCAGCTGAGAGATAACCCGCACATCATTGGTATAGTCCACCGGCGCAGCCATAACCTCAGGATTACGGTCAATGTAATCATACAGCTTTTGGGTACCTGCGGCAAAGGCATAGACCTGACGTCCTTTGTCCAGCCCCTTCTTCTGACCGGTAATCTTCCCGGCCATCGCCATATCCACAAACCCATCCACATACATTTCGGTATGAACACCCAAATCCTTCAAATCAGACTGGGCAATCAGGGATCCGACCGCATTGGGCATTCCCCCAATTCCCAGCTGGAGACAGGCCCCATTGGGAATCTGCGCCACAATCTGCTGGGCAACTGCCTTATCCACATCTGTGGCTTCACCGGCGGCACCAAGCTGGGCAATGGGAGGATTTTCCCCTTCCACCACCATATCAACATCTTTAATGTTGATTTCACAGCCCGTCAGCCCATAGACCCAGGGCATATTTTGATTGACTTCCACAAGAATAGTCTTGGCCCTGGCCAGCATATCCGCCATGTGAGAGGCACTCAGCGCAAAGCTAAAGTTACCGTGGCGGTCCATGGGGGTGACCTGAATCATAGCCACATCCACATCCAGACCTTCCCGGTAAAATTGAGGCAGTTCCGAGTAGCGCATGGGATTAAAAAAGCCCATGCCCTTGGCCATAATTTTCCGGTCTACCCCACTGCAATGCCAGGAATTCCAGGTAAAATGCTCCCCGGCATCATCCGCCTTTGCAATTTCGGGCATCCACATGGTGACACCGCCCCGAACCTTTACGTCAAACAGCTCGTTCTGACGGGCAGCCAGGGCCTTATCCAGGGCAACCGGATGGTTGACACACCAACCATAGTCCACCCAATTCCCTGATTTTACAATTTTAACAGCCTTTTCAGGTGTGGTCAACTTCTGCTGATACATAGCTTGCACATTCATGCTTAAAACTCCTTTTCTTTTTCCTCCACATGAAAGCCATTCCCAATGCTCCTTCCTGTGGTGATAGTTCCCATCCTTTCATTTCGTCACATCGGCAAAAAAGAATGGAATGAAATGTCTGTTTTTATAATGATGAAAAGATAGGAGTGGCATCGCTTACGCTATGCCACTCCACCTAAAAACAAATATTTTACCAAGGGGGACCTTTTTGTTTCATCAGCACCCCCATAGGCTGTTGGTGCCGTTTCATGGCAGCACGAAGGTTATACCTTCTCCTGAAGCTCCACGTTTTCCTGATGCTCCATGCTGTCCTTCAGTTCCATGCTTTCTTTCCGCTCTTGCTCCTGAAGGGCAATATTTTTAGCATGGAGTCCGATGGCATCATCATGCTTGAGCCACTTCAGCAAGCCGATTTCAATCCCTACTACAATGACCGCAAAGGGTACCGAAATGATAATGGCCAGATACTTGATAGCATCAAAGCTGGTTCCGGTCAGCACAATGCTCATGGGGATAATAGCAAGCAAAATGCAGAAGAACAGACGAAGCTTCATGGGAGGCGTCCCCTCTTTGGTTGCGGTTTCCGCCAACGCCATGGAAGCGGAGTCCAAAGAAGGTACCAGGAAGCCAATAATCAGAAGGAGAATCACAATAGGACCAAGAATAGCTCCCATGGGTAAGGTATTCAGGACCTCAAACACAATGCCTTCGCCAATGGGCTGCATGCCGTTCAAGCCATTCACCAGGCCGGGGACATCCACCTTACCCTCAAGGAAGGTAGAGATGGAGAAGCTTCCCAACACACCAAAGACGACAATACTGCCGGAGGTGATGCCCAGCATGGTGGCCAAAGCCACCTCACGAATGGTACGTCCCTTGGAAACCTTGGCTACAAAGATCCCCATCATAGCAAGGTAGTTTAAGTAAAATGCCTGGAAGTAAATGGTCCAAGCTTCAGGGAACCCGCCCTGAGTCACCGGGTCGGTAAACAGAGTCATACGGATGGTGTCCTGGATATTGTAGCCCAGGGCGTTTACAATGTTCTTGAAAATAAAGCTGGTAGGACCAACAATCAGGATAAACAGCAGGAACACGCCGGTCAAGGCCGTTGCTGTGTTGGAAACCACCTTCATTCCCTTGTGAATACCCACATAGGAGGTAATGGAGTACAGAATACCGATGCCGGCAATCACGATGACCTGAACCATGGGTGTGACCTGAATACCGGTCAGCCGGCTCAACGCATTGGCCGCCAGCGGCACACCCAGCCCCAAGGAGGAGCTCAGTGCCCCCAAAATACCGAAGATGACAACAAAGTCAATAATCTTTCCGATGACGGACTTTCCCTTCACCTTTTCACCCAGCATGGCACTGCACACAGCACTGGTCTGGAAGGACTTAACCTTTCTCACGTATACAGCATAGGAAATTGCAATACCCATCACGGTATACATGGCCTGATTCACAATACCCCAGTGATAATACTGGTAGCTGAGAGATGTTTCCAACGCTTCCAGACTATTGGGCACCATACCCAAACCGGGAGAGTGGTAGTAAAAAGCCCACTCGGCAAAGGCCCAGTAAAGGGTAGCAGAAGCCAGAGATGCCAAAATCATCATCGTAATATAGCTAAAGGTGCTAAACTCCGGCTTTCCCTCACCCAGTCGCACTTTGCCATACTTACTAAAACAGAGATAAATGGCCAGCAGGAACGTCAAAAGAGTAAAAACCTGGAGGAAGGGACCCACGGATTTAATCATGACATTGAAAAATCCAACGATTGCAGAAACAGTAGCCTCGCTGTTAATAATCATAAACAGCAGAAACACTGCCAGGACTAGAACACTGACACCGACCAGGCCATATTCAACCTTGGCCTTTTTATTAGCATTTGAATTATTCATAGTTTCTCCCACGTCACGTTTATTTATACTACCTGCAGTGAAACTCCGTACTACGGGGGGGATAAGGATGGTATCGCTCAAGCCATTAAATATTGAATATCCGCTTTTATCACAATCGCTTAGAATTCAGTGTTTAATAGCTTGAGCAATAGAACAACTCGTCCCCACCGTCCTCATAGCGGGGGCAGATGGGGACGAGCCAATTCATTTGCTTGCTTAGATATTATGTTTCGAGCTTACCAGCCGGTGTAGATGCCGTTGCCACGCTTCTTCATCTGGCCGCTGACCACGATGCGCTGAATCTCGGAGGTACCCTCCCAGATGCGGTCAACACGGGTATCACGATGCAGACGCTCCACGGGGTTTTCCATCATGTAGCCACGGCCGCCCAGAATCTGAACGCCGGAGTCACAGACACGGCCAACCATCTCGGAAGTCCACAGCTTAATGGCAGAAGCCTTGGCGTGCTTGGTCTTGGCATCCACGTCGGGCTGAGAAATTTCCCAGCAGACACGATACAGCATGCTCTTGGCCGCCATAATCTCCATGGCCATGTCAGCCAGCATGAACTCAATGGCCTGGCAGTCGCCGATGACCTTGCCGCCGAAGGTACGACGGGTGGAGGCAAACTCCTGAGCCACGTTCAGAACACGGATAGCACCGCCAACGCAGCGGGCGGCAATGCCCAGACGGGCTTCCACGAACCAAGCCTTGGTCATGTCAAAGCCGTCGCCGATGTTGCACAGAATCTTGGACTCATCCACGACCACATCTTCAAACACGAACTCGGGGTGCTTAAAGGCAAAGTGATGGGTGAACTTGGGGGTGCGCTTAATGCTCACGCCGGGGGCATCCTTCTCCACGAAAAAGACAGTGGCCTTGTTGGGGTCGCCGTCCACATGGGCATGCACCAGCAGGAAGTCAGCCACATCGCCCACGGTAACGTACCACTTCTCACCGTTGATCTTGTAGCCGCCGTCGCACTTGTCAGCACGGGTCAGGCACATGGTGGGGTCGGAACCGGCATCGGCCTCGGTGATGGCATAAGCATCACGACGCTTGTTCTGGCAGGCAGGAATCAGATACTCGTCGATCTGAGCCTGGGTACCGAACTTCATGGGGAAGGAGGGCTGGGGAACGGCATCCCACAGACAGCCGGTGGCCTGGCCGAGCTGCTCGCTGACCAGCATCTGCTCAAAGAGGGTCAAGCCCTGGCCGCCGTGCTCCTTCTTGTGGTTGGTGGCGTTCAGGCCCCAATCCATAACCTTCTGGTTAATAAAAGCATGGGTTTCCTTGGAGATACCATCGTTGAGCTCACTTTCCATCTCATAAGGGAAGAGAATCTCCTCGGTAAAAGCCTTAGCCTTAGCCTGCAGTGCAAGATGCTCTTTACTCAGTGTTAAATCCATGATTATGTACTCCTTTCAATATTGGGAAATATTCATCGTCACAACCCAATTGTTGTGTAACGAACCTTAGGGACTGGGGCTGACAGGGTTCTCATCTCTGTTCCGGAGATGAGCCATCCCCTTCGCCCCATGGCTTTGTGCCCTTGAGGCACGGGTATGATGCAAGCAAACGTGCAAGAAAAACAAATGTTTTATGCGTTTTCCAAAATTTCTCTCATAATGGGGGCCAAGGGGCGGCTACACCGGTTTTCCACATCATAGCTGACGAATACGGTTTCCAGAGATACCAGCAGGTCCTCTTCCCCTTCTCGATAAATCTCGAAAATTAAGGTAATGCTTCGATCGCCAATCCTGGCAATTCGCATGCCTACGTCCAGCACATCGCCGTAAAAGGCACTGGAAAAATATTCAATTGTATTTTTTCGATGGCAAATATCTGCGTTGTATTTTTCCTGTAATTCAGCAAAAGGATATCCCTTAGACCGGAAGAAATCATCCAGTGCACATTCCGAATATGTAATGTAAACACCGTTATACACAATTTTCTGCTGGTCTACTTCATTAAACCGAACTCTCACTTGAGAAAAGAAAATGCAATCACTTCTCACCGGTCGAACCCTCCGTCCGTTTGATCAAAACTTGATAGCGTTTAATGGCTGCCCGAGTGGGCGAAATCACCGATCTTTTACGGATGTGATGGTGCAGGGCCCCGGTGGGACAAATATCAACACAGAAACCGCAGTTAATGCAGACACGGAACGAGTCCTCAACCGCAATCGGGAACTTATCCTCTGTGAGCCCGATCGCCGCCACGGGACAGACAATGGCACACCGCCCGCAATGAATGCATTCGTTTTCATCGGCTTTAATTAGTGTAGTCATAAAATACTCTCCAAAGGTTGGCATACCGTCCAATCCTATTTTTAGATGCCCTATTCACCGAAATCAGTCACCAAAACGTTTTGAGACAATGCCAACCCATCCAATGGTACCGTACAGCAGTTAGTTGGCCTGATGGACAGCACCACTACTCAACAGAGCATCAATTTTTTCTTTGCTATATCCCAGCTTGGTCAGCACCTCAACGGTGTGGCTTCCGGGATAGCTGGGGGCCTCGGCATGGGGGTCAACCGGAGTTTTGCTGAACTGGATGGGTGTATTCACCGCCATAAAGCTCCCTGCACCGGGCTGGTCCACCTGGGCCAGGACCTCAACTCCGGCGGCCTCAGGGCTCTTTACAAATTCACCAATGGTCTGAACAGCACCCACGGGAACACCAGCCTTTTGAAGCATGGCTTCCATTTCATAGCGTCCCAGCTTGGACGTTACCTTCTCCAGCTCCTCAATGAGGGCATCCCGGTTTTTGACACGGCTCTGATTGTCTGCAAACCGGGCATCTTCCAAAAGCTGAGGAACACCCAGTGCCTGGCAAAGCGCCTTCCACTCAGCCTCTGTGGTGGTTGCGATGACACAGTACCCGTCCTTGCTGGCAAACTCCCCGTTGGGGGCGTAGTGCAGCTCGTGATTGCCGCTTTTGAGCATAAACTCGCCGGTCATGGAATGCTCCAGCAGGGCCGACTCGCACATATAGAAAGCACAGTCCAGCATGGCCACGTCAATCCTGGTACCCTTGCCGGTTTTCTGTTTGTTGAGCAGCGCCATGGAAAGACCTTTCAGCAGGTTCAGTCCTGCCCATGTGTCGCACAGGGAGAAGCCGGGTTTAATGGGCACGCCGCCCTCCACACCGGTCTGCGCCACCAAGCCGCTGCGGGCTGCGGCAATAATGTCCATACAAGGCAAATGGGACAGGGGGCCATGGGTCCCGAAGCCGGCAATGGAGCCGTAAATCAGGCCGGGATTGACCTTAAGCATTTCATCGTATCCGATCCCCAACTTTTCCAGGGTGCCATACTTAAAGTTTTCAATGACTACGTCCACCTCAGCGACCAAATCCATCACAACACGCTTTCCTTCTTCGGAACGCATGTCAATGGCGATGCCCCGTTTTCCACGGTTGTATTGACAGAAGTAGATGCTGACACCATTCATGTATGGGCCATATTCACGAGACATATCCCCATTGCCGGGTCTTTCAATTTTGATGACCTCTGCACCAAGGTCAGCCAGCAGCATACCGCAGAAGGGGGCTGCCAAGACCTGAGAGAAGTCCAGGATCTTAATTCCTTCAAGGGGTCTCTTTTTCATGTTTATTTTTTCGAGTGTCGTGACTACCTACTCAAAGGTTCCAACACTCTCCTCCCTTCGATTTTTCACTAGCTTAGTCAAAATTCTCATCCATTATTTTGCAATTGCGAAGGCTGTGTGCCTGGATACTTAAATCACGCCATCCTTCTGCAATTGAGCCAGCCGATCTTCCGACATGGAAAGGCCGGTGAAAATCTCGTAGTTATGCTCCCCGATTTTGGGGGCACGCTTCATGGGAGGTTCATTTTCACCCACAAACTTAATGGGACGACCGGGCATATCCAGCTTTCCAAGGCCATCAGACTCCACAGAAAGAATCATCTTGCGCTCATAGAGCTGCGCCTCTTCCAATGCTTCCTTTGTGGTGCTGCACATCGTGCCCGGGATCAGTACGTCGTCACACATTTTTGCAATTTCCTGCATGGTGTAGTCCTCAAAGAGCTTTTCAATCTTCACTCTCAGGTCACCAAAGTAGTAAAGGCCACGAACCTGGTTGGAGCAATAATGCTCATCTTCCGTCCACTCAGGGCGGTTAAACACACGGCAAAACTTTTCCCACTGTGCATCCGAGGAGATGCCCATGGCCACATAACCATTCTTACACTTGAGAATGTCATATGGGTTAATCATGGGATGGGCGTTGCCGGTCCGCATGGGGTCATTCTTCTCCACACTGTAAGAAATGACCTTATCCTCGGTGATGGCTGCCACAGATCCGGTCAAAGAGGTCTGCACCAGCTGCCCCTCACCTGTTTCACGTGCATAATACAACGCAAGGCACACACCGGCCGTCAGAAAACTGGACGAGTAGTGCTGTGCAATCGAAAATCCGATGCGGGTGGGCGAATTTTCCGGGAAACCGGTCACATGCATTCCGCCGCTCTTGGCCTGCGCCACCAGTTCAGATTGTGCGTATTTGGCACCCTCTTCGGTGGACCCAAAGGCTGTAATCCGGCCGTATACAATGGAAGGCTTCAGCTTGGCCATATCCTCATAGCCCAGCCCCAGTGCCTCCAGGGTTCCGATGGGAAAGTTCTCCAACACAATATCGGCGGTAGCAACCAGCTCCTTAAAGAGTGCCTGACCATCGGGATGGGTCAGATCCAGGGTGATACTCTTTTTGCCTCTGTCTCTAAAGGCGTGATGAGGGCTGTGCCCATCCTTTAAGGGGAGCATCGTCCGAAGGGGATCCCCCACCTTTGGAAGCTCGATTTTAATGACCTCAGCACCATAGTCAGCCAGTTCCATCCCGACATATCCGGAGAATGTAATCAGGTCTAGGACTCGTGTCCCGTCCAAAGGTAACATGTATTCCTCCTAACCACCGAACGTGTATATCTTCACTTCAGTGCGTGTATCTTTCCGTTCCTATATGGGTATAAACGCTTTGGCATATCGCCTGTCTGTACGCTTGGTTTTTATGTTTGTGCCTTAGAGTTTTCTTTATGTTTATTTTGCCGCCGACTCCATATTTCAGAAAAATTTTGTCGGCGGCAAAATAAAACAAATGATCTTATTTACCAGCCGGTGTAAATCTCGGGACCACGCTTCTTCATCTGGCCGCTGACCACGATGCGCTGAATCTCGGAGGTGCCCTCCCAGATACGGTCCACACGGGTGTCACGGTTCAGACGCTCCACGGGGTTCTCACGCATGTAGCCACGGCCGCCCAGAATCTGAACGCCCTTGTCACAGACACGGTTGACCATCTCAGAGGTCCACAGCTTAATGGCGGAAGCCTTGGCGTGCTTGGTCTTGGCATCGGCGCCGGGCTGAGAAATCTCCCAGCAGACACGATAGAGCATGCTCTTGGCAGCCATGATGTCCATGGCCATATCGGCCAGCATGAACTCGATAGCCTGGCAGTCGCCAATCAGCTGGCCGCCGAAGGTGCGGCGAGTAGCAGCAAACTCCTGAGCCACGTTCAGCACACGAGTGGCACCACCAACGCAGCGGGCGGCAATGCCCAGACGGGCTTCCACGAACCAGGCCTTGGTCATGTCAAAGCCATCGCCAATCTTGCCCAGAATCTTGCTCTCGTCCACGACAACATCCTCAAAGACGAACTCAGGATGCTTAAATGCAAAGTGGTGGGTGAACTGGGGAGTACGCTTAATGCTCACACCCGGAGTGTCCTTCTCCACGAAAAATACGGTAGCCTTATTGGGGTCTCCATCCAGGTGAGCGTGCACCAACAGGAAGTCAGCCACGTCGCCCACGGTAACATACCACTTCTCGCCGTTAATTTTATAACCGCCGTCCACCTTGTCGGCACGGGTCAGGCACATGGTGGGGTCAGAACCGGCATCGGCCTCGGTGATGGCATAAGCATCACGACGCTTGTTCTGGCAAGCGGGAATCAGATACTCCTCAATCTGGGCCTGGGTACCAAAGCACATGGGGTAGGAAGGCTGGGGAACGGCATCCCAAATAGCACCGGTGGCCTGACCCAGCTGCTCACTGACCAGCATCTGCTCAAACAGGGACATACCCTGGCCGCCATGCTCCTTCTTATGGTTGGTGGCATTGAAGCCCCAATCCAGAACCTTCTGGTTGATAATGGCATGTGTTTCCTTGGAAATGCCGTCCTCGTCTTCACACTCCATCTCATAGGGGAAAAGAACCTCTTCGGTAAATGCTTTAGCCTTTGCCTGGAGTTCCAATTCTGCTTTGCTCAGCGAAAAATCCATGGTATAGATCTCCTTTCATTTTTCCGTATCATGCAAGACACTCTGCAAACTTAGTTGAAATATATCAAAGTACACGAGAGTCTTGATATAAACTTCTAAGTTTCGGTGCCATTCTATCAACCGTTTAGGGCAAAGTCAACAAGCCCAGGCCGATCCGTCGCCCCAAAATAGTCATTTTTGAATATAGTGAATGATAAGATGTCACAAAGGGTTTTGCACAAAATGCGTCAAAAAGGGACACGGCTTGCAAATCTCTGCTGGAAGTCGTGACACCGCCTTTATTCAAAAAAGAGAAC
>CAZHWK010000009.1:0-13932 GCA_964536405.1 uncultured Oscillospiraceae bacterium | reverse complement strand
CAAATCAATACGAAAAATATCCTGTTCATCTGCGGCGGTGCCTTTGATGGCATTGAGAAGATTATTGAACAGCGTCTGGATAAAAAGGCCATTGGATTTGGGGCCGAGATTGAAAGTAAGAAGGACCGGGACCTTTCCAAGCTGTTCCGGGAAATTCAGCCCCATGATTTGCTGAAATTCGGCATCATTCCAGAACTTGTGGGCCGTCTGCCTGTCATTACCTCTCTGCAATCCCTCAATAAGGAGCAGCTGGTGCGGATTTTGACTGAGCCTAAGAACGCTCTGGTCAAGCAGTACCAGAAGCTTCTGGATTATGACCATGTAGAGCTGGTGTTCCAGAACGAAGCCCTGGAAGCGGCCGCCGAGAAGGCCATTGAGCGAGGGATTGGGGCACGGGGTCTGCGGGCTGTGCTTGAGGAAACCATGACCCAGGTCATGTTTGACGTTCCTGACGAACCCGACATCGTTAAGGTGACCATTACACCTGACTGTGTGAGGGAACATGCCGCTCCCGTGTTGGAACGGGACCCTGAGCGGACGGTTCGTCCACGACTTGGAGCGGCCACTCTGCGGTCTGAAGCCGGCGGTATGTCTAACGTTTCGTAACGAGTTTATCATCAAAATACGTAGAAGATAAAAGCAGGGCGGGGAGCGTGATTGTGCCCTCGCTCTGCTTTTTTTCTCGGAAAGGAGGAAGTGATATGACATTGACCCCTATTAATTCCATGACCATGCCCGCACTGGCACTTCGTGGATTAACAATTTTCCCTAATATGACCATTCATTTTGATGTGGGCCGGTCAGCCTCTATCCAGGCCTTGGACCATGCGATGTCTACCGGACAGCCCATCTTTATGGTGGCCCAGCGCAATATGGCGGTGGAGATTCCGTCTCAGGAGGATTTATACACCGTTGGTACCATCTCTAATGTGCGTCAGATTTTGCGCCTGCCCGGTGATATGGTTCGGGTTATGGTGGAGGGGGAACGGCGGGGATGGCTTCGGGGGCTGAACAAGACCGAGCCATACTTAGAGGCCGAAGTGGAGGAGATTGTCCCTGCTCCGGCCAAAAACCGAAGCACCCCCAGAACTGAGGCCTTAATCCGCCAAGTCTACGACTGCTTCCAAACGTATGCCGAGCTTGCCAGCAATGTCACGCCTGATATTTTCTTGAGTGTGCTGGCCAATGAAGAGCCAGGCTATATTGCCGATTATATTGCCCAGAATATTGTGATGCGAACCGGTGATAAGCAGGATATTTTGGAAGAATTAAATCCGGTACGCCGTCTGGAGCGGCTTTATCGGATGCTTCGCCGTGAGGTGGAGATTTTGGAGTTTGAGCATGGTATGCAGGAAAAAATGCATGACTCCTTAAGTGCTACCCAGCGAAACTTCTATCTGCGGGAACAGCTGAAGGTTATTCAGAGAGAGCTGGGAGAAGGGGAGGACCCCAACAGCGAACTTGCCGAGTATCGGGATAAAATTGCGCAGGCAAAACTGCCTGAAATGGTGGAAGAAAAGCTGAAGAAGGAGCTTTCCCGCCTGGAAAAACAGCCCTTTGGCTCGGCCGAAGCTTCGGTCATTCGAGGGTATCTGGATGTTTGTCTGGAGCTGCCCTGGACGAAAAAGTCCAAGGAGCGACTGGATGTGGCCGCCGCCCGGAAGCAGCTTGATAGTGACCACTATGGGCTGGATAAGGTAAAGGAACGTATTCTGGAGTTTTTGGCCGTCAAGCAGCTGGCTCCCGAACTAAAGGGACAGGTTCTCTGCTTGGTAGGTCCTCCGGGTGTGGGAAAAACTTCCATTGCCATGAGCGTGGCTAAGGCCCTCCACCGCAAAATGGGGCGAATTTCCCTGGGCGGTGTCCATGACGAAGCTGAAATTCGGGGACATCGAAAGACCTATATCGGGGCCATGCCCGGACGTATTATTGAAGGGGTACGTCAGGCAGGTGCCTGTAATCCTGTTCTTTTGCTGGACGAAATTGACAAGGTCAATTCCGATCAGCGGGGTGACCCGGCTTCGGCTCTTTTGGAGGTGTTGGATGCCGAGCAAAACAGTACCTTCCGGGACAACTTTTTGGAGCTTCCTTTCGATTTATCTGAAGTGCTTTTCGTCACTACGGCCAATACCACCCAGACGATTCCCAGACCCCTTCTGGACCGAATGGAGGTCATAGAATTGACCTCTTACACGGACGAAGAAAAGCTTCAAATTGCCAAGACCCACTTGCTGCCCAAGCAGATGAAACGGCATGGCCTTAAGAAATCCCAGCTGAAGTTGACCGACGATGCCATCCGGGAACTCATTACTGCCTATACTCGTGAGTCTGGAGTTCGTGTGTTGGAACGGGAGCTGGCTGCCCTTTGTCGAAAAACGGCTATGAAGCTGGTAACAGGAGATGTAAAGTCGGTTTCCCTGACGGCTGACAGCCTGGAGGAGCTGCTGGGGGTGCGCCGTTATCACCCGGAAAAGCTGGCCAATACCGAACAGGTTGGTGTGGTAAATGGGTTGGCCTGGACCTCGGTGGGCGGAGAGCTTTTGGAGGTTGAGGTCAACGTGGTACCGGGTACAGGAAAACTGGAGCTAACCGGAAATCTGGGTGACGTGATGAAGGAATCGGCCCATGCTGCCCTGTCTTGTATCCGCAGTCGGGCCGTCCAGCTTGGAGTGGATCCGGAGTTTTACAAGAATAAGGACATTCATGTCCACTTTCCCGAGGGGGCGGTGCCTAAGGACGGGCCGTCGGCCGGGATTGCAGTGGCTACTGCTATGGTTTCCGCACTCACGGGGGCTCCTGTTAAACGTGGGATTGCTATGACGGGAGAAATTACCCTGCGTGGACGTGTTTTGCCCATCGGTGGGCTGAAGGAAAAAACTATGGCCGCCATGCGAAATGGCATCAGGACCGTTATCATACCGGCTGAAAACGAAAAGGACCTGGAGGAAATTGACCGTACCGTGCGTACGGCTCTCCACTTCCTCACGGTGGAACAGGTGGACGAAGTTCTGGTTGCCGCTCTGGCCGTGAATGTGGCCTCTTCTCAAGCTAAGACCTCGTTGACCGACGGGGGAATGGGGTTCCAGCCCAAGGGCCTGGAACTTCATCAATAAGGAGGACAGTATGGCCATCAATTTAAATAATGCGGAGTTTATCCGCTCGGCGGCTAAACCGGCCGATTTTCCGAAAGATACCCTGCCCCAGGTGGTCTTTGCCGGCCGTTCAAACGTAGGCAAGTCCTCGGTCATCAATCGAATTTTGAACCGAAAGAACTTTGCCCGGGTGGGTGCCGCACCGGGGAAGACCACCCATATCAATTACTTCCTCATCGACAAGGGTATGTATCTGGTGGACCTGCCCGGCTATGGCTATGCCAAAGTGTCTAAGGCCGAAAAGGAGCGCTGGGGCCGTCTTATTCAGGCTTGGTTTGATGATCCGACCCTCATGACCCTGGGGGTTCAGATTGTGGATGCCCGGCACAAGCCCACCGCCGACGACTGCACCATGGCTGAATGGTTTAAACAGAGCGGAAAGCCCTTTGTAGTGGTGGCCAACAAGCTGGATAAGCTGAAAAAAAGCGAGTTGGAAGGGAACATGGAGCGTATCCGTACGACCTTGGAGCTGGATGAAGACGTAAAGCTTATCCCCTTTTCAGCTGAGAAAGGGGAAGGGAAACAGGAACTTCTTAACGAGATTATGGACAGCGTGAGGGATCGGGCATGAAGTATGTAAAGCTCCTGCGGGAGGGCAAGGCCGTTTGGGGTGTTTTAAAGGATGATACCGTGTTTACCTTGGAGGCAACCCCCTATGACACCATTTCCTATGATGGGAAAAGCCTTCCTTTGGCGGAGGCCCGCCTGTTGCCGCCCTGTGACGCCACCAAGCTGGTCTGCATTGGAAAAAATTACCTCGATCATATTGAAGAGATGAAAAGTATGGCCGATGCTTCCAACACGCCTCATCAGCCTACCTTGTTTTTGAAGGCTCCCAATACTTTAAATTGCCACCTGGGTGGGATTGAAGCCCCCAGTTTTGTCACTAGACTGGACTACGAAGGAGAGGTCGCTCTGGTGGTGAAAAAGCGTGCCAAGAGGGTAAAGGCCGCCGATGCCATGGAATACATTCTTGGTGTGACCTGTCTGAACGATGTAACTGCCCGTGACATCCAGAAAAGTGACGGACAGTGGTCCCGTGGTAAAAGCATGGATGGCTTTGCCCCGGTAGGTCCTTTGGTAACCGACGAGGTAGATCCGAATCACTTGAATATCTGCACCCGTCTGAACGGTCAGGAGGTGCAGCGGGGAAATACCGAACAATTCATGACCGGAATTGGAGCCATGGTGGAATTTATTACCGCCTCTATGACGTTGGAGCCGGGCGATGTGATTGCAACCGGAACCCCGGCCGGGGTTGGCAGCATGAATACAGGGGATACGGTAGAAGTGGAAATCGAAGGCGTTGGCATTTTGAAAAACTACATCCTGTAACCCTGTAAGGCGGAGACTGCTTTCCCGGTCTCCGCCTTGTTTTTTTTGGTCAAATCTGCTATACTATAAAAACCTATTATGTTTGAAAGCAGGAGGGAATGACCCTGAACGGATTTGCGGAGTTTTCACAGAATATGGACTGGGCTGGCTTGACCGATTTTCTTCTGACCGGCCTTGCGGTGTTGGTCTGTTTGACTGTTCATGAGGTCAGCCACGGGCTGGCCGCCTATGGACTTGGGGACCCTACGGCGAAAAGCCATAACCGTCTGTCCTTCAATCCGTTGCGACACTTGGATCCCTTTGGCACGCTGATGATGCTGGTGGCTGGCTTTGGTTGGGCACGACCGGTGCCTGTGGATATGCGCTATTTTAAAAGGCCTAAACTTGGCATGGCTGTGACAGCTTTGGCCGGGCCTGCATCCAATTTGGTGCTGGCATATGGGGCTTTGCTTCTTTATGCCGGACTTCTACCCCTATACATAAGTGGACAAGGCGCAGGGCTTCAGGTTTTGCTTCACTTTCTTTTGACGCTGGCCTCCTTATCCATTGGACTTGGCATATTTAACCTGATTCCCATTCCACCGCTGGATGGTTCCAAAATATTGGAAGGGATTTTACCGGACCGGATGTATTACACCATCCTGCGGTATGAGCGATTTGGGATGATTGCCCTGATGATCCTGCTTTGGTCTGGGGTGGCAGACCGTCCGCTCTGGGCGGTACGAAGCTGGGTGATGAATGGAATGATTCAGGGCAGTGAATGGCTGTTTAACCTGGTTTATGCCGTAATTTGACGATTTGATATGACGATAGGAGGTGAGGGCCGTGGACAGTCCAACCTACCACCTGGAACGGGTGGTAAAAACACGGGAGGACGAACAGCTGCAAGATTTTAGCGGCCCTCTGGACTTAATTTTGCATCTTTTGAGCAAGAATAAGATGGAGATTAAGGATATTCAGATTGCCGTTATTTTGGAGCAGTATCTGGGCTGGATGCAAACCAGAAAAACGCTGGACTTAGAGATTGCCAGCGAGTTTGTCACCATGGCGTCCCATCTGATTTTTATTAAAAGCCGGATGCTCCTGTCGGTGAACGACGAGGAAGCCCTATCTGAAATGGAGCTTCTTATCGCCTCCTTGGAAGAGCATCAGCGCCATGAAAGTTACACCAAGGTCAAGGCGGTGGTGCCCGAGCTCAGTGATCGCTATGCCATTGGTCGGGACTACATTTCAAAAGGACCCGAACAGCTATCGGTGAATAAGGTCTACCGCTACGTCCACAAGCCGGGGGATATCCTCCGGGCCATGCTTGCGGTGATGGAGCGTTCTGACCACCATCTGCCGCCCCCTATGGCCGCCTTTGAAGGTATCGTAGGGCGGGAGCCTTATCCCGTATCGGACAAGGCTTCGGAAATTGTGGAACGGCTCATCCAGTTTGGGATAACCAGGTTTCGGGCTCTTTTTCATGGCAACCGAAGCCGTTCCGAAATTGTGGCTACCTTTATTGCCGTGCTGGAGCTTTGTAAAGCCCGGCGGGTACATTTGGCGGGCACTCAAAGCGACTGCACCATCACCTGTACCGACGGGGCGGAGGAGCCCTTGCCGGAATTTTCTGCCGAGGGCGGATAAAAAGTGTGAAAGGTAAGGAGGCGGAATATGGAGCTGAAGGAAATGGAAGCAGCTATGGAGGCCATTCTATTTGCAGCTGGGGACCCGGTGGGGGTGGAGCGTCTGTGCCTGACCCTGGATATTGACAAGGCCACCGCAGATAGTGTGGCCCAGCACCTGGCCGACCAATATAGCTTTGAGCGCCGTGGTATGCGACTGGTCAAAATGGAAAACAGCTACCAGTTATGCTCAGCTCCCGAATTTGCCGACCTGGTACGGCGGACCTTTGAAAGCCGGAAGCCTGCCCGCCTGTCCCAGCCCGCCCTGGAGGTGCTGGCCACTGTGGCCTACTTTCAGCCAACGACCAGGGCCTATGTAGACCAGGTGCGTGGGGTGGACAGCTCCTATACCATGGGGCTTTTGCTGGAACGGGATTTAATCGAGGAATGCGGCCGCCTGGCCGTGCCTGGCCGCCCGGTCCTTTTTCGCACCACAACAACCTTCCTGCGCTCCTTTGGTCTGTCCAGCTTGGAGGAATTGCCCGAACTACCCTCTGCTTCCTCCGAGGATGGGCAGATTACCATGGAGATGCAGGCGGTGGTAGAGCGGCTGAAGGCAGAGCAGGAAGGGAATTCTGTGGAGCCGGGGCCAGAAGGGGAGGCCTTTACTGAGCAGGAGTTTCAGGCGGCCGCCGAAGAACTAGCCGCCCGGGAGGATGAGACGGAAGAAGGCGTACAGGCATGACGGCCTTAGTGGTGCTGGGAAGTATTCTGCTGTGCCTGTGGCTTTTGTCCTTGCTGCGGGTAGGGACCTGGGTGAAATATGATGAGGCTGGGTTTGTGGTACGGCTTAAAATAGGGCTGCTACGCTTTACCCTATACCCCATGAAGCCCAGAAAAAAGAGGGCAGAAAAAGCAACGCCGGTTCCGGAGATAAAGGAAGAAACACCCGCCAAGGGTGGCGCCTTTGCCCTGTTTCGTCAGCTTTTGCCTGTCATCACGGATGCAGCTGGACAGTTGAAGCGAAAAATTAGAATTGACAACTTGCAGCTGGATTTGCTCTGGAGTCACCCAGACCCGGCAGTTTGCGGCATGGGATATGGGGCGGCCAATGGGGTCATAGGTATGATTTGGCCACTCTTGGAGCAAAATTTTAATATTAAAGATTATCGCATCCGAACAGGTGTGGATTTTGACCGGGGAAGTCCGGCCATTCGTGTGTTGGCCGAGGCCTCCCTCACCGTGGGACAGGGGCTTGGCCTGGGTCTGCGCCTGCTGGGGAAATTTATGGAAGTTCGCCGGGGGCGTGAGCCTTCTGGAACACCAACATCGACAACACAGAAGAAAGAGGCGGTTTAAATGGAAGAGAAAAAGCGTCCGATTAGCGAACTCATGGGAGTGACCATGCAAAAAATCCGTGAAATGGTGGATGTAAACACCATCATTGGGCAGCCCATTCAGGCTGACGGTGTGACCCTAATCCCGGTATCCCGGCTGAGTTTTGGCTTTGGTTCTGGCGGCTGTGACTTTTCCTCAAAAAATCAAAAGCCCGAAAGCGAAAATAACTTTGGTGGTGCCAGCGGAGCGGGGGTCAACATTGCTCCTGTGGCCTTTTTGATTGTAAAAGGGGATACGGTAAAGCTTCTGCCCGTCAATCCGCCTGCCGGAACTACGGTGGATCGTGTGGTGGAAATGGTTCCCGAATTGGTGGATAAAGTCACAGGTTTTATCGAAAAACAGCAGGATAAAGACAGCTTCTAACGCCATACTAAAGGCATCTGCTTCCTGTGAGGTGATGCCCTGTGAAACGGCGATTTGCGGCCCTGGTGACCGCTTTGATTTTGTGCGCCCAAACGGCGGCCATGGCCGCCGAGCCCGTCCCGTCTGCCGCATCTGCCATTTTGGTAGACGGTGACACGGGGCGGGTGCTTTTTGAAAAAAATATTCATGAAAAGCGGTTGATTGCCAGTATTACGAAACTGATGACCGCCTTGGTGGCGGTGGAATCCACCCCGGATATCAACACCCGTGTGATCATAAAACGGGAATGGACCCTGGCCGAAGGCTCCTCCATCTACCTGCGGGAGGGGGAGAGTTTGAGCCTGGAAACTCTGCTGTATGGCCTTTTGCTCAATTCGGGCAACGATGCCGCCCTGGCGGTAGCAGGTTGCTGTGCCGGGGATGTAGAAACTTTTGTAGACTGGATGAATGAACGGGCCGAAAGCCTTGGGATGGAGGACACCCATTTTGCCAATCCCAACGGGCTGAATGATGAGGAACATTATTCCACCGCTTATGATATGGCACTGCTGGCCCGGGAGGTCCTTTCCCATCCGGAGCTTTGCAAAATTGTGTCCACCAAGTCCATTCATCTGGAGGACCACAGCTTTGCAAACCACAACAAACTTCTTTGGCAGTATGAGGGTTGTATCGGCATGAAAACCGGTTACACCCAGATGGCGGGGCGTACTCTTATCTCCGCTGCCCGCCGGGAGGGGCAGACCTTGATTTGCGTGACCCTGTGCGATCCGGACGATTGGAAGGACCACGCCGCCTTGCTGGACTATGGCTTTGAAGCCTATCCCCGTCATGTGTTGGCCCTCAGCGGACGAAAATTCCGTACCCTGCCTGTGACTGGCAGTCTAAACCGCTTTGTCAGCGTGGAAACCAGCCATGATGTCTTTTATCCCTTGGGGGCGGAGGAAAGCGTGCGGGCCGTGTTGGAACTGCCTGAAACGGTGGCCGCCCCGGTGAAAGCGGGCACAGTGGCGGGAAGCCTCACCTTTTGGGTGGGGGAGGAGGAGATAGGGAAAACCTATCTTCTATATACAAATAATATTCGGGATGACCGGGCCAAACCTTGGAGTCCCTTTGGTCGGGCCTTGGATTTTTTGCGGGGTGGAAAGGGAAACCTGGCCGAGGCACTCTATCCCATTTCAATCAAAGAACAGGACGGCTCGGTTTGAGCCGCCTACATAGAACAAGGGAGCTTACCATGGAAGAGCGACTACAAAAGATACTATCGGCCGCCGGTGTGTGTTCCAGGCGGGCGGCTGAACCGCTGCTGGAGGCAGGTCGGGTGACCGTAAATGGTGCCTGCGCCCATTTGGGGGACAAGGCTGACCCGGAGCAGGACGATATCCGTGTGGACGGTATTTCCATCCGGCCCAAACAGGAGAAAACCTACCTCCTGCTTCATAAACCGGCAGGTTATGTGACAACCCTTTCAGATGACCGGGGACGGCTTACGGTGGCCGATTTGGTAAAGGACTGTCCGGCCCGGGTTTGGCCGGTGGGGCGGCTGGATCAGGACTCTGAGGGCCTGCTCCTTATGACGGATGATGGGGAGCTGACCCACCGCCTGACCCACCCAAGCCATGAGGTGGATAAGGAATATCATGTAACCGTCACCGGGGACGTGGAGGCCGCCTTTCCCATTTTGACCGGGGCCATGGAGCTGGATGGGGTGTTGCTGCGCCCCGCCACCGTTCGACAGGTGGGTTGGGAAGGGAAGAAACCCATTCTTTCGGTTATCATCCACGAGGGAAAAAACCGTCAGGTGCGCAGGATGTGCGACAAGGCGGGACTGGAAGTTCTGCGCCTGGTGCGGGTGCGGGAGGGGAATATCCTGCTGGGCCAGCTTCAGCCGGGTGTATGGAGATATTTGACTAAAATGGAAGTGGACCACCTGCGGAAAGGATAGTTTTTGCAAGAAATAAAATGAAGCTTGCAAAAATAGCTTGCAATTCTAAAACAATCCCGATATGATAAGGGATGCACAAGCAATTTTCACGCAGAAAAGCGGAGGTTCACACCTATGACCAAGGATATTTTGACCCTCATTCAAGAGGGCCTTCCGTCCTTTTCGAAAGGACAGAAGCTGATTGCAAACTTTATTTTAAGCTCCTACGACAAAGCGGCTTTCATGACGGCCAGCAAGCTGGGGAAAACGGTGAATGTCAGCGAGTCCACCGTGGTGCGCTTTGCTGCCGAGCTGGGCTATGACGGCTATCCCGCCATGCAGAAGACCCTTCAGGAGATGATACGCAATAAATTGACCTCCATTCAGCGGATTGAAGTTTCAGAGGATCGGATTGGCAACCACGATATTTTGCCCATGGTTATGCATTCGGATATGGAAAAAATCCGCATGACCCTGGAGGAGCTTAACAAGGATAGCTTTGACGCATCGGTGGACGCCATTGCTTCGGCCAAGCGGATTTACATTTTAGGGGTGCGTTCCTCGGCGGCCTTGGCCAGCTTTATGAGCTTCTATTTCAATTTGATTTTCGGTAATGTGACCCAGGTGACCTCCACCTCGGCCAGCGAGATGTTTGAACAAATTCTCCATGCGTCAGAAGGAGATGTGGTGATTGGAATTAGCTTTCCCCGTTATTCCAACCGGACCATTAAGGCCATGCAGTACGCCCGCAGCAGCGGTGCTACCGTCATCGCCATCACTGATAGCAAAACATCCCCTCTCTTTGAAAGTGCCGACCATGCACTGCTGGCCAAAAGCGATATGGCTTCCTTTGTGGACTCGCTGGTGGCCCCCCTCTCGCTGGTCAACGCCCTCATTATGGCGGTGGGTCGCACCAATACGGACGAGCTTTCCAAGACCTTTGAGTCCCTGGAAAAGATTTGGGCCGAATACGGAGTTTATGAAAATTCTCCCGAACAGGGAAAGGGCTAAGAACATATGGAAACAAACAAACTCGTTGTGATTGGCGGTGGGGCGGCCGGGATGATGGCCGCCCTTTCTGCGGCGGCCAAGGGGGCCAGTGTAACCCTGTTGGAGCGAAACCAAAAGATGGGGCGTAAGCTTTACATTACCGGAAAGGGCCGGTGCAATGTGACCAACGACTGTACTGTGGAGGAAGCTTTGGCTGCAGTTCCCCGCAACAGCCGTTTTTTGTTTAGTGCTATGACACGCTTTTCTCCCAAGGATGTGATGGCCTATTTTGAAGGGCTGGGCGTTTCGCTGAAAACCGAGCGTGGGGGCCGGGTATTTCCGGTATCCGACCATGCGGCCGATGTCATTGACGCTCTCTTTTTCTCCATGCGTCGGGCCGGTGTAGATATTGTGGAGGACCGTGCCATTTCTGTTACCGTGCAGGAGGGGAAAGTGGTCCATGTGGTCGGCGAGCATGGGACATACCCCTGTAAAGCGGTTATCCTTGCCACTGGAGGAGTTTCCTATCCCTCAACAGGTTCCACCGGGGACGGCTATCAATTTGCCCAGGAGAAGGGGCACACCCTTGTGAAGCCGGAGGCATCCTTGGTAGCCCTCACCTCGGAGGATGCCGACTGCGGGGCCATGCAGGGGCTTTCCCTTCGAAATGTAGCCATTCAGGTCAAGGGGCGAAAAGGAAAAACACTTTACAAAGAGCAAGGCGAACTGCTTTTCACCCATTTCGGCCTGTCTGGCCCCCTGATTTTGAGTGCCAGTGCCCATATGAGGGACTTCGCAAAGGACCAGTATTCTGTCGTGATAGACCTCAAACCGGCTTTGGACGAGCAGAAGCTGGATGCCCGTCTGCTACGTGAACTGGGAGAAAATCCAAACCGGGACTTTGGAAATCTGCTGGGGCAGCTGGTGCCCCGACTGATGATACCGGTACTCATTCGCCGCACCGGAATTTCCTCTACCACAAAGGCAAACTCGGTGACCAAGCAGCAGCGCCGCCGCCTGCTGGAAGAGCTGAAGGGCTTTCGGGTGGAAATCAGTGGCACACGCCCTGTAACCGAAGCCATCATTACCTCGGGGGGTATTAAGGTGGGGGAAATTGACCCGCATACCATGGCCTCCAAAAAGGTGGAGGGGCTTTTCTTTGCCGGGGAAATTATGGATGTGGATGCCTATACCGGGGGCTTTAACCTGCAAATTGCTTGGTGTACCGGTCGGGCGGCGGGAGAGGCCGCCGCAGAATTTTGTTCTTGAGGTGAGAGAATGGACTACAAAGCCATTGCCATTGACGGCCCTTCCGGGGCCGGGAAAAGCACTTTGGCCAAAATGCTGGCTGAAAGGCTGGGCTTTTTGTATGTGGACACCGGGGCCATTTACCGCACGGTTGCCTTGGCCGTCAGTGCCCGTGGGTTAGACCCCCAAAATCCGGCCGATGTGCTGCCCCTGCTGCCCAAGCTGAAGATTGAGCTGGGCTACGAGGAGGACGGACTTCAGCATATGTATCTGGACGGGGAGGATGTGACCCAGGACATTCGCCGTCATGAGATTTCCAGATATGCCTCCATGGTTTCGGCCATGCCGGAGGTGCGGGACTTTCTGATGGAAACCCAGCGGTCCCTGGCCCGGAGCAACAACGTAATTATGGATGGCCGGGATATTGGCACGGTTGTACTTCCGGATGCCGAACTGAAAATCTTTTTAACTGCCGCCCCCGAGGCACGGGCCCGCCGCCGTTTTCTGGAGCTTCAGGAAAAGGGTGGGCAGGACAGTTATGAAACGGTATTGGCCGATATCATGCAGCGGGATGAACACGATATGAGCCGGGCCGCTGCTCCTCTCAGACAGGCTCCTGACGGGATTGCGGTGGATACCACCGATTACGATCTGGAGGGGAGTTTGTGCCTACTTCTTGATTTGGTAAAGGAGCGTTTTCGCTGATGCAGGCTTGGTATACATTGATTTATTGGGTTGTTTTCCCCTTTTTTAATCTGGTTCACCCCTGCCGCCCCATTGGGCGGGAGAATATTCCCGAGGGGGGAGCCCTTATTTGCGCCAACCACACTAAGGCGTCCGACCCTTTTTTCATCGTCTATGCCCTGGGGCTGAAAAACCGTGTGTGCGCCATGGCAAAAATTGAGATTATGAGGGTCCCTTTTGTGGGCTGGATTTTGGGAAAAGCCGGGGTTTTTGGCGTGGATCGTGGCAAGGCCGATGTAGGGGCCATTAAGACCGCCATGAAGCTGCTGAAATCGGGAGAAAAGATGGTCATTTTTCCCGAAGGAACTCGTGTGGACGAGCAAGAGGAAGCTCATGAGGCAAAAAATGGAGCTGCCATGCTGGCCCTGCGTACCGGGGTACCGATTGTTCCCGTTTACATTCCCGGAAAGAAGAAGTGGTTTGGCCGTACTCCCGTGATTATCGGTAAGCCCTATTATCCCGAAACTGCCGGGAAACGGGCCACGCCGGAGGAATATAAGGCCATTGGTGACGATTTGATGGCCCGGATTTCCGCCTTGTCCGAGCAGGTGGCCCCATGAAAACCTTACAGGCAAGGTCGGCGGGGTTCTGCTACGGAGTCAAGCGGGCGGTGGAACTGGCTGAGGAGGCCGGAAGGCAGGGGAAAGACTGCTGGATGCTTGGCCCAATCATCCATAATGCCCATGTGGTGGAGCATCTGAAAAGCATGGGTCTGAAACAGGCTCAACGGGTAGAAGATATCCCTGACGGGGCGGCCGTCATTATCCGCTCCCACGGGGAGAGCAGGGAGATTTACGAAGCGTTGGAAGCCAGGGGGCTGACCATACTGGATGCCACCTGCCCCAACGTGTCCCACATTCACAAAATTGTATCCGAGGCCGAGACCAAAGGCCGCCGCCCCGTGATTATCGGAACCCCGGATCACCCCGAGGTGAAAGCCATTGCGGGCTGGTGTGAAAACCCGGTGGTGTGTGCTGACGGACGGGAATTGGACGCATGGATGTCCGCACAAGAGGAACAAATTCCCATTACCTTGGTATCCCAGACCACTTTGACCCGGGAAATTTGGGATGACTGCGTACAAAAAACAAAAAAACAGTGGACGAACGAAGAAATTTTTGATACAATATGCGGAGCTACCGCCAAACGTCAGTCAGAGGCCATCGACCTGGCC
>CAZHWK010000008.1:0-14293 GCA_964536405.1 uncultured Oscillospiraceae bacterium | reverse complement strand
CGGCCCGACTTTTTGAACATGGTCTGCCCGCACTCGGGGCAGTTGTCCTTCACGGGCACGTCCCAGGTCATAAAGTCGCACTGCTTGGCGTTGACCCCTTCCTTGACCACGTTGAACTCACAACCGTAGTAGGTGTAGCCCTTCTTGGAAGTCTTTTTCAAAATGCGGCCGCCGCACTTGGGGCACTTGCCGGGCATTTCGATGACCAGGGGTTTGGTAAAGGTACACTCAGGATAGCCCGGGCAGGCCAAAAAGCGGCCGAACCGGCCCGATTTGATAACCAGATTGCGCCCACACAGGTCGCAAATCTCGTCAGAAACCTCGTCGGGAACCTTAATACGCTCCCCGTCCAGCTCACTCTCTGCCTTTTGAAGCTCGGCAGAAAAGTCGGTATAGAACCCGGCCAGCACGTCCTTCCACTTGACCTTACCGGCCTCAATTTCGTCCAGACGGGCCTCCATATTGGCGGTAAAGGCCGGGTCCACAATGTCGGTAAACTTATCCTTCATCAGCCCGGTGACCACCTCCCCCAAGGGGGTGGTACGCAGGTATTTTCCCTCCTTGACCACATATTCCCGGTCCAGAATGGTGGAAATGGTGGGGGCATAGGTGGAGGGTCGGCCAATCCCCTTCTCCTCCAAGGCTTTAATCAAGGTGGCCTCGGTGTACCGGGGGGAGGGCTGGGTAAAGTGCTGGGCGGGCTCCATGTCCTTGAGGCCCAGGGTTTCTCCCTCCTTCAAATCGGGCAGAGGAGACTGGTTTTCCTCCTCCTCCTCGTCCTTGCCCTCCACATAGACGGCGGTATAGCCGGAGAACTTGATGGAGGAATGGTTGGCCCGGAAGGTATAGCCCGCCGACTCCACCTCGATGGCCACGCTGTCATAGATGGCCGAGGACATCTGGCAGGCCAGAAAGCGGCTCCAAATCAGCTTATAGAGCCGGTACTGCTCGCTGGTCAGGTCCTTTTTAATGTCGTCGGGGGTCAGGTTCACGTCCGAAGGCCGGATGGCTTCATGGGCGTCCTGGGCATTGGACTTGGTCTTGTATTCCCGGGGCTTGCCGGGGTAGTAATCCTGGCCGTAGCGGCCCACAATAAAGGCCTTGGCGGCATCGGTGGCCTCTTCGGACAGACGCAGGGAGTCGGTTCTCATGTAGGTAATCAAACCCACAGTGCCTTCCCCCGCAATATCCACGCCCTCATAAAGCTGCTGGGCGATGGACATGGTGCGCCGGGGGGTCATATTCAGCTTACGGCTGGCCTCCTGCTGGAGGGTGGAGGTCGTGAAGGGCGGAGCTGGATTGCGGGTTTTATCGGTCCGCTTCACCGAGGAAACCGCAAAGGGAGAAGCCTTTACAGCCTCTGCCACCTGGTTCATTTCGGCCTCGCTATGCAGCTCCATCTTCTTTTCACGGCCATGGAAGTTGGCCTTGAAGGCCCCCAGGTTGGGGGCAATCCGCTCCAGCTGGACGGCCAGGGACCAGTACTCCTCGGGCACGAAGGCACGGATTTCCTCCTCCCGCTCGCAGACCAGGCGGGTGGCCACCGACTGAACCCGCCCGGCCGACAGGCCCCGGCGGATTTTCTTCCACAGCAGAGGGGAAAGCTGATAGCCCACGATACGGTCCAGGATGCGGCGGGCCTGCTGGGCATCCACCAGGTCCATATCCAGCTGGCGGGGGGATGCAATGGACTGGTTGACCACGTTTTTGGTAATCTCGTTGAAGGTCACCCGATAGGTCTTATCGTCCGGGATTTTCAGAAGCTCCTTGAGATGCCAGGAGATGGCCTCTCCCTCCCGGTCAGGGTCGGTGGCGAGGAAGACGGCGTCGCTTTTTTTCGCCGCCTTCTTCAACTCTGCAATGATGTCCTCTTTGCCCTTGATGGGCTGATAATCGGCCTCGAAATTATGCTCCATATCCACGCCGATTTTGCTTTTGGGCAGGTCACGGACATGGCCCATGGAAGCCTTGACCTCAAAATTGGGGCCCAGATACTTGCCAATGGTTTTTGCCTTGGCCGGGGACTCCACGATGACCAAATTGGTATTTGCCATAATTGGGTTTCCTCCGTTTATTCCAGATAAAAATCGCTTACCCGTTTATTCCAGAGCGGTTCTAATATGCTTCAGAGCCGCTCCAGGTGGACCAGCGACGAAAATCGCTTGCCCGTTTCTTCTTTGATATAGCCCCGCACCTGCAAAAGGGTCAAGGCCGAAAGTACCCGGCGGGCCGGAATTTGGGTCTGCTCCACCAGCTCATCGGGGTGGCATTGCCGCCCATCAAGAGCCATCAGCAGGTCCCGCTGGTCGTCGGTGAGGGTTCGCTGCTCCTCCCGGGTCATGCCAGGCCGTTCGGGGGTTGGCAGGCCGGCGGGCTGCTTCCTCAACTCCTCCCGAGGCTGAACCGTTTCCATCCGCTGCTGCTTTTCCTCCGGCTTCAGGGCGGGATTGGCCACCCGCAGGGGGTAGCGCAGAGAAAACTCCTCCAACACATCGGCCCCGCTTCGCACCAGACGGGCCGAGTCCTCCCGGATAAGGCGATTGGGGGCGGCACTCATTCTGGAGTCCACATTACCCGGCACGGCAAAGACCTCACGGCTTTGCTCCAAGGCGGCCCGGGCGGTAATCAAGGCGCCGCTATGCTCGTCCCCCTCTACCACGACCACCCCTTCGGACAGGCCGCTGATGATCCGGTTTCTGGGGCGGAAGTGATCCCCTTTATGTCTGGTACCCGGCGGGTATTCACTGAGTAAGACCCCGGTGGCCGCCACATCCTCGTAAAGGGGCCTGTTTTCCATGGGATAGACCACATCAATCCCCCCGGCCACCACCGAAATTACGGTCCCGCCGGCGGCCAGAGCCCCACGTATGGAGGCCGTGTCAATTCCAACGGCCATACCGCTGCAAATCACAGCACCGGCCCGGGTCAAATCCATGGCCATTTCCCCGGCAATTCTGGCCCCATAGGCGGTTGCCTTTCTGGCCCCCACCATTCCGATGACCAATTCCTCGTCCACAGGGGGAAGTTTTCCCTTCATGTAGAGGGCCAGGGGCGGGTCGGGAATATTGCGCAGGCGGTTAGGATACTCGGCATCCTGGAGGGTAAGCAGACGCAGACCCAACCGGTCACAGTCGGCCAAAACAGCTTCGGCCCCGTCCAGCTTCTTATCGGCCAGACTGCTTTTCCCCTGGGCCGACAGGCCATCCACAAATTCATATTCTTGGGGGTCGGAAAAGTAGACCTGCTCCGGGGACCCAAACCGCTCCAGCAGGCGCAGGCCAGTTAAGGTACCAAGCCCTACCCGGGTGGTGAGCCAAAGCCAGTATTTCAGCGTGGCCATTCCGGCTCACCTGCCCTTCCTATCGAAACATTTCCCAGAGAATGACCCCGGCCGCTACGGCGGCATTTAAGGACTCGCACCGCTCCCGCATGGGAATGAGGAAGCTGCGCCCGCAGGTGTCCAGCACCTGGGGACTGACCCCCCTGCCCTCGCTGCCAATGACCACGGCACACCGGCCCAAATCGGCCCGGCGCACATCCTCGGCATCCTCCCGCAAGGCGGTGGCCCAGAGCGGAAGCCTCGCTTCCTCCAGTTTTTTCTGTAAAGCGTCTATACTTGTCACATAAACAGGCAAGCGGAAGGCGGCCCCCATGGTGGCCCGCACCGTCTTGGGGGAAAATGGGTCTGCACAGCCCCCCAGCAAAATCAGACCGTCGGCCCCAAAGGCATCGGCAGTGCGCCAGATGGTGCCCACATTGCCCGGGTCCTGGACTCCGTCCAACACCAGATAACGGCTTCCGGTCAGGGTATCGGGCAGGCTTGTATCGGGCCGCCTGGCCACAAAAAGGGCTCCTTGTGGGGTATCGGCCGGGGAAATGGAGGCCATCACCTCTTCCGGCACCGTCACATGACGCACTCCTTGGGGCAGGTCAAAGTGCCTGTCCGGGGTGGTGACCACCGCCGTCAGGCAGGCCCCCCACCGCAGGGCCTCTTCCAGCAGCTTGACCCCGTCCCCCACATACTCGCTCTTCTCCCGCCGGTAGGAGGCCGAGGAAACCAGCTTTCGGATGTGGGTCATGAGGGGGTTTTGGCGGCTGGTAATCTGCTCCGGCTTACAGGTCATGGAGCTTATCAATGTCTTCACTGCGGCCCAGGGTCACCAGCACATCCCCCGGTGTCATCACATAGTCGCCTCCGGGAGCCACGTCCAGCTCGTGGGTCTGGGGATTGCGCACGGCAATCACGTTAACGTGGTGGGTGTTGCGCACATCGGCATCTTTAATGGTCTTATAGAGCCAGCCCTTGGGGGGCTGAAGCTCCACAATGCCATAATCCTCGGACAGCTCAATGAAGTTCAGAATACTGGCCGACGACAGGCCTTGGGCCAGCTTGACCCCCGACTCATACTCTGGGAAAATGACCTTATCTGCCCCAATTTTTTCAAGTACCTTACGGTGGGTATGGCTTTGGGCCTTACAGATGACCTCAGAAATGCCCAGCTCCTTCAAATTTAAGGTAATAAGGGCACTACTTCCCACATCGTTACCACTGGCAACGATGGCGCAGTCGTAGTTACGCACACCCAAAGCCTTGAGGACTGCCGGATCACGGGCATCCCCACAAACAGCATGGGTCACCTGATCGGCAATGGCCTGAACCGGCTCTTCATGGGCATCGATGCCCAAAACCTCACAGCCCAGCTTGCATAATTCGGTTGCCACGGCGGTGCCAAAGCGGCCCAAACCGATGACGACAAAGGTTTTCATGGTAAAACGCTTCCTTTCAGCCAATCATAATGTCAAAGGTGGGGTATTTGAGTTTGTGTGTAAACCGGCTTCTGTTCAAAAAGGCGATAGAGAAGGAAAGCAGACCGATTCTTCCGGTATACATCAGCAGGATGATGATGCCCCGGCTCAGGAGACTCAGCCCCGGGGTAAGCCCCGCACTGAGGCCGACCGTCGCCATGGCAGAAGCCACCTCATAGGCACTGAGCAAGTATGGGATTTCCTCCACCAGCGACAGGGTCATGGAGCCTATGAGGAAAAGGGCCATCACCGTCAAAAACAGGGTCAAAGCGTTCATGACCCGCCGGTGGGAAATGGCACGGCCCCGGAGGGTGACCTCTTCATTGCCCCGGAAGCCCGCCCGCAGGGCCAGGATAAGCACTGCCACCGTGGCGGTTTTCAAACCGCCCGCCGTGGAGCCCGAGGAGCCGCCCACCAGCATGAGGATAATCCCCATGACCTGGGAGGAGTCCCGCAGGCCGGCCTGATCGATGCTGTTAAAGCCAGCGGTACGCAGGGTAACCGACTGGAACATGGCATTTGTAATCTTTTCCCACCATGGCATATTGCCCAGGGTAGCGGCATTACCCGACTCGGCCACCAGGAAGAAAATGGTCCCTCCCACAACAAGAACGAAGGTCATGAGCAGTACCATCTTGCTGTATAGGGACAGTGGCTTCCAGCTTCGATGATGCAGGATATCTTCCCACACCACAAACCCAAGGCCACCCACCATAATCAAGGCCATGATGGTCAGCAAAAGCAGGGGCTGGTCGGCGTAGGTGGTCAGGCTGCTGAAGGGGCCATTCTGTCCCAGCAGGTCAAAGCCCGCATTGCAGAAGGCCGAAACCGAGTGGAACACCCCATACCACAGCCCCTTCACAAGCCCGAAACGGGGAACAAAGAAGAGGGACAGAAGAACCGCCCCCACCCCTTCAATCAAAAAGGTACCCATGAGGGCATGGCGGACCACCCGTACCACCCCGTCCATGTCGTTAAGGTTGAGGGTGGAGGCCATCAAAAGCCGCTGGGACAGGCCGATGCGCTTATGCAGGGCCAGGGAGGCCAGGGTGATAAAGGTCATAAACCCAAGTCCCCCAAGCTGGATCAGAACCAGCATGACAACCTGCCCAAAGATGCTCCAGGTTGTCCAGGTATCCACCACCACCAGGCCGGTCACGCAGGTGGCCGAAGTGGAGGTGAACAGTGCATTGAGAAAGCCCACGCTCTCCCCGGTACGGGTGGCAATGGGCAGGGTCAGTAGCAGGGCACCGATTAGAATAATCAGGGCAAAGGATTCCGCCACAATCCGGCTGGGATTCATACCTCGGCCGGAGAGCAATCGACGGCGCAAACGGTACAGCAACGCAGCTGCCTCCTTAATTCATCACACATGTTGGACAGGCGAAACAGCATACCGGCAGAAAACCTGCCGGTATGCTGCTTTCAATCGCTCAGTCCAAGGGCTTCATAGTGGGAAACAAAATGACCTCACGGATGGTGTCGCTCCCCGGAAAGAGCATGACCGCCCGGTCAATGCCGATGCCCATGCCGCCCGTGGGGGGCAGACCGTACATCAGGGCATTGATATAGTCATCGTCCATCATGCCGGCCTCGTCATTACCCGCATCACGCAGGGCAATCTCGTGCTCAAAGCGGCCCCGCTGGTCAATGGGGTCGTTCAGCTCGGAGAATGCGTTGGCAAACTCAGCATGGTTAATAAACAGCTCAAACCGCTCGGTCAAACGGGGATCGGCGGGGGACCGCTTGCTGAGGGGAGAAACCTCCACAGGGTACATGGTAATAAAGGTAGGCTGAATAAGCTTTTCCTCCACCCGCTGGTCAAAGGCTTCATACAGGGCGGTGCCCCAGGTACGCTCGCAGCCTTCCAGGTCCACGCCCTTGGCCTCCACGGCCTTACAGGCCTCTTCATTGTCACTCAGGGCGGCAAAGTCAACCCCGACATACTCCTTGACGGCATCAATCATGGTAAGCCGCTGCCAGCCGGGGGCAAGGTTGATGGTCTGACCCATCCACTCCACCTCATAGCCGCCCAAAATTTCCTGGGCAGCGGTGGAGAAAATACCCTCGGCAATGTCCATCATGGTGTGGAAGTCGGCATAGGCTTCATACAGCTCAATGGAGGTGAACTCGGGGTTATGCTTGGGGTCCATGCCCTCGTTGCGGAAGATGCGGCCAATCTCGTACACCCGCTCAAAGCCGCCCACCACCAGGCGCTTCAGGTGCAGCTCGGTGGCGATACGCATATACATATCGAGGTCCAGCGTATTGTGATGGGTAATGAAGGGCCGAGCGGTAGCACCACCGGAAATGGTGTTCAGAACGGGGGTTTCCACTTCCATATACTTGCGCTCGTCCAGATACTTGCGCACATGCTTAATAAACGCAGTGCGGATTTCAAAGGTACGGCGCACATCGGCGTTCATGATAAGGTCCACATAACGCTGACGATAGCGGGTTTCCCGGTCGGTGAGGCCGTGGAACTTCTCGGGCAGGGGCAGCAGGGACTTGGAGAGCAGGGTGACGGTATTGGCCTTCACCGAAATCTCCCCCCGCTTGGTCTTAAAGACCTCCCCCTGCACACCGACAATATCGCCGATGTCCAGCTTCTTAAACTTGGCAAAGGCCTCTTCCCCCAACTCGTCAATGCGGACATAGAGCTGGATACGGCCGTCGTTGTCCTGCATGTCGCAGAACATGGCCTTGCCCATGCCACGCTTGCTCATAAGGCGGCCGGCCACCGAGGTCTGGGTTCCTTCCAGGGCGTCAAAATTGTCGATAATCTCCTTGGAGCGGGCCTTCACATCAAACTTGGTAATCTGGAAGGGGTCCTCTCCCGCCGCCTGAAGGGCGGCCAGCTTATCCAGGCGAATTTGATGGAGCTGGGATACGCTCATCTGCTGCTCGGCAGCCTGCTCAGGAGCCTGATTGTTATTCTGGGCCATTCTTTTCTCTCCTTTGTATCAAACAGCTAGTGCCATTGCGCATGCGTAGGGTGCGGGATGGCCTTAGCGAGAAATCTTGGTAATTTCGTAGCGGAATGCACCTGCGGGGGCCTCAAACACGATTTTATCCTTCTCCCTGTGGCCAAACAGGGCCTTGCCGAAGGGGGACTCCTCCGAAATACGGCCCTTGATGGGGTCGGCTTCCTGGGAGCCTACGATCTGATAGGTTTCTTCCTCGTTGGCGTCCAAATCCTTGACAACCACGGTACAGCCCATGCTGACGGTATCAGTTCCGCTATCCTCTTCAATCAGCACATAGTTGCTCAGGACATTTTCAATCTCCGCAATGCGGGAGTAAAGTTTGCCCTGTTCGTTTTTGGCCTCGTCATATTCGCTGTTCTCGGACAGGTCACCGAAAGAGCGAGCCTCTTTAATCTGCTCGGCCACCTCTTTTTCCCGGACGGTCTTCAGGAAGTTGAGTTCCTCTTTCAGCGCCTCCAGGCGGTCAGCCGTCAGTTTAAATTCCTTAGCCATTGCCATGCACATCCTTCCAAAAAGCCCACAGTTTCTAGGTGGGCCGGTCTTTTTCATGAGCGTGGAAAGATACCCCTCCACGTTAATTTCTATATTATATGTAGTTTACCACTGTCTGTCAAGGAAATTTCACCCGAAGTGTGTAGGATAGCCGCATAGGGGAGCTAAGGTGGCATGAAGACAAAAAAGCAGGACGGGCGTCCCCCGCAAGCCTGGCAGTGTTTTTTGCGAAAGGGCGACTTAGTGACCCGGCCATGCGGCCAATCCGTAGCATGACACCCTGAAGTGCGGAGTACCCGGGAGCAGGGGGCTAAGGCTCGAAGCGGAGCAAACGGCTTTTAGGCGGTATTTCGCATCCGCCTAAAAACGGCTTGCGAAGTCGTAGATGCTTAGACCACGTTGCGGAGGGTGCGTAGCACGACACCCCGAAGTGTGTAGGATAGCCGCATAGGGGAGCTAAGGCGGCATGAATACAAAAAAGCAGGGCGGGCGTTCCCCGCAAGCCCGGCGGTGTTTTTTGCGAAAGGGCGACTTGGCGACCCGGCCATGCGGCCAATCCGTAGCATGACACCCTGAAGTGCGGAGTACCCGGGAGCAGGGGGCTAAGGCTCGAAGCGGAGCGAACGGCTTTTAGGCGGTATTTCGCATCCGCCTAAAAACGGCTTGCGAAGTCGCAGAGGCTTAGACCACGTTGCGGAGGGTGCGCAGCATGACACCCCGAAGTGCGGAAGTGCTCTCCCCCTCAGCCCTCCAGCTTGGTGATGGTGAAGCTCCAGCGGACCCAGGCATCGGCCGCCCCCACGTCCCGAAGGAGGAAATAGTCATGGACCGTCATCCCCTCGCTCTCCACCCGGTACTCCATACGCCAGCCCCCGGCCTCCATGGCGGCATCCCGGCTGCTCAGTCCGGTCACCCAATCCAGCCACTCGGCACGAGGCAGGGTGAAAAGAGTATACTCCCTGCTGGCCCCCACCAGACTGAAGGCCACCGTCCTCAGCTCGGTACTCTCCTGAAGGAAAAAGTCGGGATTGTCGGAAATCGCCTGATACAGCTCCACCTGGGTCAGGGTGCCATCCAGCTCATTCACAAAGCGCATGGACACCGGCCCCCACTGCTCCAGCACTATGGTATTCTCCCCCACCTCCACACAGGTGGTTTCCGGGTCCACCAATCCGGTGGAAATGCCCTGATAATGGCAGATATCCCGTATATTCTCCATCAGCTGGGTACCGTTCAAATCTCCCCGATGCTTGGGCATTTGAGCTTGCAAAGCGACCATGATACACAGTCCTATCACCCCGCCCTGTATCACGGCAAAAAGAATGCATCGCCATGACTTTAAGTCCCGGATGGTGTAGGACAGCCCCTCGTCCCAGCGCATGGTTTCCCCGGCAGCGCAAGCCGAGTATCTTCTATAAAGGCTATACAGGTTATAAAAAGGAATACCCAAACCCAGGCCCCACACAAACACCGTCCAGGTCCGGCCAGCCGCCGCCTGAACACTCAGCTTGTCCCCCTCCTCGTCCCGGATGCACAGGCCGAAGAGCCACTTGCCCGGGGTATACCCCCAGGTAGACAGCAGGAAAGGCTCCACCAACAGCATGGCCACATAGGGCACGATCATGTCCAAAAGGCCTGCACCGCCGGGGCCAATCCGCAAGACCAGCATACGCACCGTCATCCAGCTCAGCCAGTACAGGGACAGGTCCAGCATACGGGCCGAGAGGCGCAGCCAAGGATGGTTGGCCCCCGGCAGGCGGTCATGAGCCTTGGCATCCCGCCAGGCGCCCCCCTCCTTCAGCTGATGGAGATAGGGTTCAGCTTCCAGGCTGTCATAGCAAGCCCCTTCCCTTCTCAGCCGCTCACAAACGCACTTGGCCTGCTCGGTCTCCAAGCGTTCGGTTTCCAAGGTGGAAATCCGTTTGGACAGGGCCTCCTCCAGCAGAACTTCACCCCGCTGAAGCCCATGAATCTCCTCTACGCTGACCCCCAGCTGGCGCAGAAGCTGAATTCTACGCAGGGCGGTCAGGTCGGCCTCGCTATAATTCCGATAGCCGTTTTGCGCCCGAACAGGGGCAATCAGCCCTTCCTTTTCATAATAGCGGATGTTGGCCCGGCTCATGTCCAAGGCCTGCTCCAATTCCTTGATTGTCATAACAACATCCCTCCTTACAGGCCAAGGGTACACTGTGAAGCGGGTTTACAGTCAAGGGGTTTTTATACTTTTTTCCAGCATTTCCAGTCCTGCCTGAAGCTGGGGGTCCTGTTCCGGCGGGAGCCAATGGGCCCGGAAGAGGGCCTGCTCCTCCTCCGACAGAGAAAGCTCCTTGTCAGGGGTAAGCCCGATTTCAGCCAAGGAAACCTTGCCCCCCGTCGCATACTTCCCGATGGATAGGCTCAAGCCGCCGCCGTGAGGCATCTCAAAATGGTACTGGAAGTAGCCCTTTCCGCTGGTATGCTCCCCGATGATGGGGGCACCCACACCCTCCCGAAGCTGGCCAGCAAAAAGCTCGGCGGCTGAGTAGGTATCGGCATCCACCAGCACGGCCATGGGCAAATCCACACAGTCGGCATCCGATTGTTTGGTCCAGGAAAAACCCAGGCTGCTCTGCTGATAGAAGATTGGCCCTTCGGGAAGAAGCTTATCCAGAATAGCGCACAGCTCATCCAAAAAGCCTCCGCCATTTTGCCGCATGTCGAAAAGAAAGCCCTTGGCCCCCTGGGCCACCAGGGTATCCACAGCGGCGATAAACTCGTCGGCTGCCCCTTCGTGGAAGTCCCGCAGGCGGATATAGCCCACATCCCCATCCAGCATGGAATAGCGCACCGGGGAGCTGAAAAAGCTGCCCCGTTCCACTTCCACCCTTCGTTCCTTCCCCTGGGCATCTCGAATGAGGAGGGTGGCAAAACTGCCGTCCTCCCCCTGGATGTGACTGCGGTTTTCGGCCCCGCCCTCTCCGTAAAGGGGCAGGCCATCCACCTCCCGGATAGTTTCGCCGGGCAAAAGGCCGGCTTCAGCAGCTCCGCCTGCCGGCACCACATCGGTGATAAGCAGGCCGTCCTCCCTCAGCAGAACGGTCACCCCGATTCCCCGGCCCTGGCTGATGGCCGATTGAAGGTGGGCCTCATTCCAATCCTGGGGCAGGTAAAAGCTCCACGGGTCCCCGGTGGCCTCCACCATCCCCTCCAAGGCTGCATCGGCCACTTCGTCCAGGTCGGCATCCCCCACAAAGAGAGTGCGAATGAGGACATAACCCTCCATCACCGACAGTCCCTGGGGCCCCAGCAGGGCAAGCCCGAGTAAAAGGACGCCGCCCAACGATAGGGCGGCGGTGAGAAGGATGGCGCAGACCATCTGTTTTATTGTAAAGCGTTTTTCCTTCACAGTTTCATCCTTTCAAGTCTTACATCCATAAATCAAACACATTTAAACGCTCTTTATCCCGGGTCCTCAATGCTTTAACTTGACCGTTTGTCCGTTGGCACGGACATAGAGGGTCATACTGGGATAAAAGTCGATGGGGTCCTTTCTCTGGCCTCCAATCCGCACTTCATAGTGCAGATGATTGCCGGTGGAGGACCCGGTGGTGCCCACATAACCGACGACCTGGCCCTGCTTCACCACATCCCCTTCCTTCACGGCCCGGGAGTTCATATGGGCATACAGGGTGGATTCGTTATTCCCACCGTGGCTGATGACCACATAGTTGCCATAGGAACTGCCATAGGTGGAGGTGAGGACCACCCCACCCCGGGCGGCGGTGATGGGGGTATTCCTGGGGGCGGGAATGTCGATGCCGGTGTGGTTATGAGCCTTGCCCGTAATGGGGTGCTTTCGTCCGCCGAAGAGGGAGGACAAGGTGGCATATCCCTTGAGGGGCCACTGGTAGCCACTGCCCGGATCAATGGTAATCTGCCCGGCGGCAATTTTGGCTGCCAGCTCATCCTGCTTCTTGGAAATTTCCTTGTCCAGCTGGTTGGCGGCTGCCTTCAAGGCAGCCTCGGCGGCCTCAGCGGCATCCTCCTGGGCGGCATACTCGGCCACCAAAGTGTCAATTTCCTTAAACTTAACACTCAATTCCTGCTTTTGGGCAGCTTGCGTATCCCGAACCGCCTGCTGGGCGGCCCGATCAGCTTCCAGCGAGGTTTTAGCGTCAATGACGGCCTGTCGAGCCTTAGCCAACATGTCCATGACGGCGTTGTCATACTCCATCACATCATTGACCAGGGTAACCCGGTCCAGAAAGTCAGAGAAGTCACAAGCGCTGAACAAAATTCCCCAATAAGAGACCTCGCCCCCTTCCTCCATGGCCCGCACCCGTTCACAAAACAGGTCAAACTGGAGGGCTTCCTTCTCCTTGGCCTTTGTCAGCTCCACTTCTTTCTCGGCAATGAGGGTATCATACTGGGCCAGCTGACGGTCAGAGTTGGCAATTTCCGACTGAATGACGTTAATCTGCTGTTCCACCAGCCGCTTTTGGTTGAGCGCCTTATTCTTATCGTTGCGGATGGCCTTCAGCTGGGCCGCCAGTTCCTTCTTCTGGGCAGCTAAGTTGCTGGACTCATTTTTCAGGCTGTTAATCTGGTTTTGCAACTCGTCGGTGGTAATGGCCGAGGCCACACCCACAATATTGGCCAGCATGGGCAAAATCATCAGCAGCGCCATCAGCCCCGCCATGACGGCCACTATGGTTTTTTGATACTTCCTAAAAAACTTCATCTGCAATTCCTCTTACACTTGCAAAAACTTACGGATGGCGACCAGCGAGCCACCCACACCGATGACCAGGCCAGTGCCGCTGAAAATCCCCAGCACATAGAGAGCCAGTTCCTGGAAGGGAGCCATGTCCAAAAGGCCCCCACCGAAGGCCAGAATGGCCCTGGACAAAACACTGTAAACTCCCCACTGGAAGCCAAAGGCCAGCAAAGCCCCCATCAGCCCCAGCAGCATTCCCTCAAAGATAAAGGGCCAGCGGATAAACCAGTTGGTCGCTCCGCACATTTTCATAATGGCAATTTCGTCCCGTCGGTAGAAGGTAGCCAGTCGAATGGTGTTGGAAATAATAAACAAACTCACCAGCAGCAGCAGGGCAATGAGGGTAAAGGCGATGGCAGTTGCCATATTCCGCACGGCCACAAAGCCCTGGGCAATTTCCAGGGCGGCCGACACCTTGGCTACGCCGGGAACCTGTTCAATCCCCCGCACGGTAGCTTCCATCTGCTCAATATCCACCACATGAATGCGGTATCTGTGCCGCAGAATATCGTTGGGCAGGTCCTCAAAGAACTCCTTATCGCCCTGCTGGGCCACATAGTTCTCCAGCGCCTCTTCCCGGCTGACAAAGGTTGCCGTGGCCACATTTTTCTGCGCCTCCAGCTTAGACTGAAGGGCCTTAGCCTCCTCATCAGTTAAGCTGTCGTCCACATAGGCCAAAAACTCGTTGTCCCGCTCCAGGCGGCTGAGTTGATTGTCCAAGTTGATGGCCACCAAAGAAAATGAACCCATAATGAGCAGACAGGCCACAATCATACACACGGCGGCAAAGGACATGAAGCCGTGGGTAAAGATGGACCGAAATCCCTCACTGAGGTGATATCCTATATCAAATCGTCTCGTCATGCTGATAATACCCGCCTGTCTCATCGCTGATTACTCGTCCACCTTCAATGGCAATGACCCGCTTACTAAAGCGGTCCACCAGCTCCCGCTCGTGGGTGACCACCAGCACGGTGGTACCCAGCTCGTTGATGCGCTCCAGCAGCATCATGATCTCCAGAGAGCGCTGAGGGTCCAGGTTCCCGGTGGGCTCGTCTGCGATAATCATACTGGGATTATTCACCAGCGCCCGGGCGATGGCCACCCGCTGCTGTTCCCCACCGGAAAGCTCGTCCGGACGGCGGTCCCCTTTTCGCTCCAGCCCCACCAGCTTGAGAACATAGGGAATTCGTTCCCGAATAGCACGGGGGGAGGCCCCCACCGCCTTCATAGCGAAGGTAAGATTTTCCCG